>NZ_JARGEE010000773.1:0-2063 GCF_033794485.1 Streptomyces sp. MB09-02B | reverse complement strand
CGCCGGCACCGCCCCCAGCAGCGGAGCGTTCGCCACCACCGGCAGATCCGCCAGATTGCACCGCGACGCCAGATCCGGGTCCCCGGGCCAGCTGCCGATGACGACGCCCGCCAACTCCACCTCCCGCACGGCGAGTTCGCGGGCCGTCAGCTCGGTCGTGTTCAGCGTGCCCAGCCCCGCCGAGGCGACCAGGAGCACCGGCGCCCCCAGCAGCCGGGCCGTGTCCGCCAGTGTGCCGCCCGCCTCGTCGAACCGGACGAGGAGCCCGCCCGCGCCTTCGACCAGCACCAGGTCGTGGTCGGTCGCCAGCTTGGCCGCGGCCTCGGCGACCTCCTGAGGGTGCACCGGCGGCAGGCCCGAGCGGCGTGCAGCGGTCGCCGGGGCCAACGGCTCCGGATAGCGGGCGAGTTCGCGGACGGTGACGGCACCGGCGAGCCGGGCCACCTCGTCCGCGTCGCCGCGCTCGTCCGGCCGTACGCCCGTCTGCGCGGGCTTCAGCACGGCCACCGAGCGGCCGGACGCCACGGCCACCGCCGCGACCGCAGCCGTGGTGACCGTCTTGCCGACCTCCGTGCCCGTCCCCGTGACCACCAGGACCGTCATGTCGTCCTCTTCCGTTCCGTCATCCCGCCGTGGCCGCCGCGCACACCGCGCGCGCGATCCGCGCCACGTCCTCGTCGCCCGTCACGTACGGCGGCATCGTGTAGACGAGATCGCGGAACGGCCGTAGCCACACGCCCTCGCGCACGGCGGCCTCCGTGGCCGCCCGCATGTCCACCGCGTGGTCGAGCTGCACCACCCCGATCGCGCCGAGGACCCGTACGTCCGTCACGCCCTGCACCTCGCGCACCGGCGCCAAACCCTCCCGCAGCCCCGTCTCGATCCGCTTGACCTCCGTGAGCCAGTCCTGGCCCAGCAACAGCTCGATCGAGGCACAGGCGACGGCCGCCGCGAGCGGGTTGCCCATGAAGGTGGGCCCGTGGGCCAGCACCGGCACCTCGCCCCGCGAGATCCCGTCGGCCACCCGGGCGGTGCACAGTGCGGCCGCCAGGGTCAGATAACCGCCGGTCAGCGCCTTGCCGACACACATCACGTCCGGCGTGACGGCCGCGTGGTCCGCCGCGAACAACGCTCCCGTACGCCCGAACCCGGTGGCGATCTCGTCGAACACCAGCAGCACGTCATGCGCGTCGCACGCCTCGCGCAGCACCCGCAGATACGCGGGGGAGTGGAAGCGCATCCCGCCCGCGCCCTGGACCACGGGCTCCACGATCACGGCCGCCAGCTCGTCCGCGTGCCGCTCGATCGTCGTGCGCAGCGCCTCCGCGTACGCCTGCTCGTACTCGACCGGCGGCGCGTCCACGAACACCTGCCGGGGCAGGACGCCCTGCCACAGCTCGTGCATCCCGCCCTCGGGGTCGCACACCGACATCGGCTGCCAGGTGTCGCCGTGGTAGCCGCCGCGCCAGGTCAGCAGCCGCCGCTTGCCGGGGCGGCCCAGCGAACGCCAGTACTGCAGGCACATCTTGACCGCGACCTCGACGGACACCGACCCCGAGTCGGCGAGGAACACATGCTCCAGACCCTCGGGCGACATGTCGACAAGGTGCTTCGCCAGTCGCACGGCGGGCTCATGGGTGAGCCCGCCGAACATGACGTGGCTCATCCGGCTCAGCTGTTCGCGCGCCGCCTCGTTGAGGACGGGGTGGTTGTAGCCGTGGATCGCCGACCACCACGACGACATGCCGTCGACCAGCTCGCCCGAGCCGTCCGCGAGCTTGAGCCGGACCCCGCTCGCCGACTCCACGACGAGCGGTTCCTGTCGGCCCGGCATGGGCCCGTACGGATGCCACACATGCCGCCGGTCGAGCTCCACCAGCTCGGGCACGCTCAGTTCGGGCACGCCCGAACCGTTCAGCTCAGGCATTGGGCGCGAGGTCGGTACCGGCGCCCCGGCGGCGTACCGCCACCAGATCCGTACGCGCCTCGCCGACCGGGGCCGCGGCGGCCGGGGCCTGGGCGGCGGACCCGCACACCCCACCCCCCGCGTGCGACCCACAACC
>NZ_JARGEE010000772.1:0-2068 GCF_033794485.1 Streptomyces sp. MB09-02B | reverse complement strand
CCCCCCCCCCCCGCCCCCCCCACCCCCCGACTCCACCCCGGCCTCGACCGCGGAATCCACTCCCGACGCCTGGCTGCTCCTCATCGGTGAACCCGGGGTTGGTCGGCTCGCCATGCTCGCGCGTCGGCGCCTCGAACTGCTGCACGACGCCGGAGTCCGCATCGGCACCACGCTCGACGTCACCCGTACCGCGGAGGAACTCGCCGAGGTCGCCGTCCCCCGCTTCGCCGACTTCGCCGCCGTGGACCTGCCCGTCTCCGTCCTCCTCGGCGACGAGCCGGAGCCCCTCGGCCCCGGCACCCGGCTGCGCCGGGTCGCGCTGAGCGCCGTACACGAGGAGTCGCACCTGTACGAGGTCGGCGACCCGGTGCGCTACGTCCCCTCCACCCCGCAGGCCCGCAGCTGGGAGACCGGCCGCTCGGTGCTGGAACCCGTCCTGGCGGAGGCGGGCGGCTGGCTCGCCCAGGACCCGGCCCGGCTGGAGCGCGCCCTCGCCGCCGGCATCCACTCCCTGATCACCGTGCCGCTGCGGGCCCGCGGCGCGACCCTCGGCGTCGTCAGCTTCTACCGCTCCGAGCAGCCCGCCCCGTTCGAGGACGACGACCTGTCGCTGGCCCAGGAACTCGTCGGCCGCGCGGCCATCTGCATCGACAACGCCCGCCGCTACACCCGCGAACACAACACCGCCCTCGCCCTGCAACGCAGCCTGCTGCCGCGCGGCCGCCCCGACCAGAGCGCGGTCGAGGTCGCCTACCGCTACCTCCCCGCCCAGGCGGGCGTCGGCGGCGACTGGTTCGACGTCGTCCCGCTCTCCGGCGCCCGCGTCGCCCTCGTCGTCGGTGACGTCGTCGGTCACGGCCTGCACGCCGCCGCGACCATGGGCCGACTGCGCACCGCCGTCCACAACTTCTGCGCCCTCGACCTGCCCCCGGACGAACTGCTCACCCACCTCGACGACCTCGTCGGCCGCCTCGACCGCGGCGAGGGCTGGGCGGTGGAGAACACCCACGAGGACTCCGGCATCGTCGGCGCGACCTGCCTGTACGCCGTCTACGACCCGGTGTCCCGGCGCTGCACCCTCGCCCGCGCCGGGCACCCGCTGCCGGCGGTCGTCGCCCCGGACGGGACCGTGGACTTCCTCGACCTGCCCTCGGGGCCACCGTTGGGCCTCGGCGGCATGCCCTTCGAGACGATCGAACTCGAACTGGCCGAGGGCAGCCAGCTGGTCCTCTACACCGACGGCCTGGTCGAAGACCGCCACCGCGACATCGACACCGGCCTCGACATGCTCCGTACCGTCCTGGCCCGCTCCGACCGCGCCCCCGAGGACACCTGCGAAGCGGTCCTCGACGCCCTGCTTCCGGCCCGGCCCTGCGACGACGTGGCCCTCCTCGTCGCCCGCACGAACACCCTGGGCCCGGAGCGGGTCGCCCAGTGGGACCTGCCCAGCGACCCGGCGGTCGTCTCCCGAGCCCGCGAGGCCGTCACCGGACAGCTCGCCGCCTGGGGCCTGGACGAACTGGCCTTCACCACCGAACTGGTGGCCAGCGAACTCGTCACCAACGCCATCCGCCACGCCACCGGCCCGGTACAGCTACGCCTCCTGCGCGACCGCGCCCTGATCTGCGAGGTCTACGACGGCAGCGGCACCTCACCCCGACTGCGCCGCGCCCGCACCGAGGACGAGGGCGGCCGGGGTCTGTTCCTAGTGGCCCAGCTCACCGAACGCTGGGGCACGCGCTACACCCCCGACGGCAAGACCATCTGGACCGAACAGCCCCTGCCCCGCCCGTGACGCGAGGCCCCGGCGACGACAACCCGACCGGCTGAGGTCGGCCGGGCTCGAAGGGGCGGAGCCCCTGGTAACGGGATGGGTAGAGGCGGCGGGGGCGACTAAACTCCCCACGAAAAAGCCCAGTTCGCAAGCCGCCGGAGCAGACCAGACCAGACCGACCAAACGCAGCAAGCACTGAAGCACCTGAGACATACGAGGCACCGAATGGCGACGACCTGCATGACGACGACCTGCATGACGACGACCCGCATGACGACACCCCCCACACCCACC
>NZ_JARGEE010000771.1:0-2069 GCF_033794485.1 Streptomyces sp. MB09-02B | reverse complement strand
CGGCGGCGGCCTTGCCCTCCGCGCCGCGCATGATGCGGTTGTTGCGGGAGTTGGCGATCTCGTCGCCGAAGCCCGGGACGAAGCGGTAGATCATCGCCGAGGCGAAGATGGCGAGCAGGATGATGGCGAGGCCGGAGACGACCGCGGCGAGGGAGTCGGGGCCGTCCTCGGTGGTCAGGGCGCCGGCGAGGCCGAGCACGATGACGATGACGGGCTTGACCAGGATGATCGCGATCATGATGCCCGCCCAGCGGCGGACGTGACCCCAGAGGTCCTTGTCGACGAGGCCGGCGTAGACGACGACGCCGAGGAGGGCGCCGACGTAGAGGAGGACGGCCCTCAGGTACAGCTCCAGGTACAGCACGCCGGCGGCGACGATGGAGACCAGCGACACCAGGATCAGCATGATGGGGCCGCCGCCGATGTCGTTGCCCTTCTTCAGGGCCTCGGAGAACGTGCCGAAGAACGTGTCCGTCTGGTTGCCGGTGGTCTTGGCGATGATGTCGCTGACGCCGTCGGTGGCCGAGACGATGGTGTAGAGGATGAGCGGGGTGAAGGCGGAGGCCAGCACGGTCAGCCAGAGGAAGCCGACGGCCTCCGAGATGGCCGTCGTGAACGGCACGCCGCGGACGGCTCGCTTGGTGACCGCGAGGAGCCACAGCACGAGCGTGAGGATGGCGGAGGCGGCGAACACGACCGCGTAGTGCTTCAGGAACGTCATGTTCGTGAAGTCGACGTTCGCGGTCTCGTTGACGGCTTCGGAGAGCTTGTCGACGGTCCAGGAGGCGGCGTCTGCGCAGCCTTGGGCTAGGGAGGAGAGGGGGTCGAGGGTGGTGGTTACGTCGTTGGGGAGGGTGCTGGTGTCGGCTTTTTCGCCGGCGCCTCGTTCGCAGTAGTCCTTGGCGGGGCCCGAGATCAGCGAGCAGGGGTCGTCGCTGGTCGTGGGTGACGGAGTCGGGGTGGGCGCGGCGAAGGCTCGGCTCGCCAGCAGAACGGCTCCGACCTGAACGGCTGCCACCGCACCGGTGAGCGTGAGTGCGCGACGCGGGCTACCGGGCATACGTGAACCCTCCGAACTCCTCGACCGCCTTGCCGATCTCGTCGGCTCCGGAGACCGGGTCGTCTGCGTTGACGGGGGTTGGGCCGGTCTTCTGGCTGGTCTCGAGGACCTTCCAGTCGCCGTCGCTCCAGCGCAGCTTCAAGGTCACGGTGAACCAACCGTTGGTCACCGGGTTGGTCGTGCTTTCCCCGGTGAGCCCGAAGAGGCTGTTGCACCAGACCTCGACTGTTGCCGCGTCGGAGCTGTAGGCCGTGGCCTTGGTGCCGACCGGCAATGTGCGGTTGACGAACGTACTGCCCGAGGGTGCGCTGCCGTCCTCGCCGAGGCCGAGTGATTCCAGGAACTCGGCGGAGTAGTCGGCGTCGAAGCCGTCCTTGAGGCGGTCCATGGTGCTGGGATCGGCGATGGTCTCGACGATCTGGTGGCGCGCGGCGGTGTTGAACATGCCGTCCGATCCCAGTGCGGCCGTGTAGTTGGTTGCCGCGCTCTGGGCCCCCTCCTCGCTCCGCGCGAACCCCGTAGGGATCCCGGCCGTCTTCGACTTCACCGGCCGTTCCCCCGAAGCCGCCGTAGGCGCAGTCTCCGGCTTGTCGGCGGTGGAGTCTCCGGATGTGTCGGAGCCCCCGCCCCCCCGGTTCGCGAAGGCGATCGCGGCGATGAGGAGGACGACCACGCCGACGACGGTGACGAGGCTTCTGGAGGAGGAGCGGGGGCGGCGCGGGGCGCCGCCGTAGGGGTCGCCGCCGCCGTCGGGGAGGCGGGTCCGCGTCTGGCCGGTGCCGGCGTACCCCCCGTACGCCCCGTCGTCCCCGGAGCGCGAGGACTCGCGGTACCCGTGCTCGTCGCCGAGACTCATGCCGCGGTCGCCCCTTCAACTTCGACGTCGTATTGAAAGGCGTAGCAGTACGACGGTAGCCGCGCTGGTTCCCGCGCGGGCGCGGTGTGGAGACTCGACATCAGGGAAACGCAACCTCAGCCGGTGGGCACGACGGACGGGTGGGGTGGGAGG
>NZ_JARGEE010000770.1:0-2077 GCF_033794485.1 Streptomyces sp. MB09-02B | reverse complement strand
ATAGGGTTTTTGATATGGCTTTTCTTTTGCAGCTCTAGATTTTATTAAGCGTCAGCTCGGGGCCCTGCTCGACCGGCTGCCCGCCGACCGCCACCCGGTGCCCGGCACCCCCACCGGGACCCTGGGGCGCGCGGGGCTGGCCCACCCCGGGGAACTCGTCGCGGTGGTCGGACACCGCCCCGGAGACCCGGCGGTCACCGCCGAGCGCGCGCCCGATGCGCGCCGGACCGGCGACATCGTCTCTCCCACCCGTGTCGCCTCCTTCACCGGAACGCCGCTCACGGACGGCGCGGGCAGGACGTACGAGGCCCTGGCCCGCGTCGCCGCGGTCCTCGTCATCGTTCCGCTGCTGGTGCTGGCGGCCTCCGCCGCGCGCCTGTCGGTCTCCCGACGCGACCAGCGGCTCGCCGCGCTCCGCCTGATCGGTGCCACGCCGGGTCGGGTCGCCGGGCTGACGGCCGCCGAAGCGCTGCTGACCGGAACGGCGGGCGCGCTCCTCGGCGTGGTGGGCTACGCGGTGCTGCTGCCGGCGGAGGCGAGCCTGTCGCTCGCGGGCGGTGCCTGGTACACGGCCGACCTGTGGATCGGCGCACGACCGCTGCTCGCGGTGACGGCCGGGGTGATCGCGCTGGTCGTCGTCAGCGCCCTCGCCGGACTCCGTCAGGTGGTCGTCGGCCCGCTGGGCGTGGCCCGCCGCTCCCGCAGCCGCGGAGCGAGCGCCGTACGGGCGGTGGTCTTTGTGGCCGTCGTCGCCGGATACGGCTGGATCGGCAAGCGGTACGGCAGTGACGACTCCATGGTGTTGTACGCGTTCGCCGCGGTCTTCCTGGCGCTGGCCGTGATCGGGCCCTGGGTGGTCCGGCTGCTCGGCAGGATCGTCACCGCCCTGGCCAAGCGGCCGGCGACACTGCTGGCCGGGCGCCGGCTTCTGGACGATCCCAAGGCCGCCTGGCGGATCGTCTCCGGGCTCACCCTGGCCGGTTTCGTCGCCGGGTTCTTCGCCCTGCTCACCCTGGACTCCCCTCCTCCATGGGGTGGACGGCCCGACCAGCTTGCCGTCGCGGCCCCGGTCCACGAGGTGACGCAGGTGCGGAAACAGGCCGAACAGCGTCTGCGAGCCGCCGGAGTGAGCGCCGTGGTCGGCGTGGACGACGGCTTCGTGGCCACGGCCCCGTACGACAGCCGCCAGGTCACCGCCACCGTCTCCGGCGGCCCGGCCGAACTGGACCGCGCCCGCACCGCGCTGACCGGCCTGCTGCCCGACCAGTACCCGCTCACCACCACCGAAGTGAACTGGTCCGAGAACCGGTTGACCCAGGACTTCACCACTCTCACCCGGGTGGTACTCGTGGTGACCTTCGCCGTCGCCATCACCTCGGCCGGGATCACCTCGGCCGCCGCCGTCCTGGACCGCCGCCGCACCTACGCCCTGCTGCACCTGGCAGGAACCCCGCTGCGGATCCTGGACAGCGCCCGGAACCGGGAGACGCTCATCCCGGTCACGGTGCTGGCCGGCGGGGCCGTCGCGGCAGGGCTGCTGTGCGGGGGCTCGATGATGCTGGCCGGCGGCGACTCGTCGTTCGACGCACGCGGCCTGACCGTTCTCGCGGTGTGCTGCGCCGCCGGCGTCGGCGGGATCCTGGCGGCGGGCGCATTGAGCCGCCCCCTGCTGCGCTCGGTCACCCGTCAGGCGGGGGCGCGCGGGGAGTGATGCCGTGGGTGCCGGTCTCCCCCCGCCCCGGGCGTGGGCGTAGCCGACGACCTGCCGACGGAGTGGCGGTGGTGGCGCCGCGGGCGAGGTCGGTCAGGTCGTACTGCACCGTGGGTGGGCGGCTGGTGAGCACGGTGCGGGTGATCAGTCCACCGGTTTCGAGGTCGCGCAGGGTCTGCGCGAGCATCTTGTCGCTGACGCCGCCGGCACTCCGGCGCAGCTCGGAGCAGCTTTGCGGGCCGTCCATGAGGTCGACCAGGACCAGGGCTGAGGTTCCCCCGTTGCGCGAGAGGTGCTGATCAGCTGGTCAGTGAGGGTTGACGGGGTTTCAGGTTCGTCGGTTCGGCCGTCGCCTGCTCGGCGTAG
>NZ_JARGEE010000076.1:0-28011 GCF_033794485.1 Streptomyces sp. MB09-02B | reverse complement strand
CTCGATGTCGACGGGGCACTGCTCGACGCAGGCGCCGCAGGTGGTGCAGGACCACAGGACGTCCGGGTCGATGACGCCGTTCTCCTCGACGGTCCCGATCAGCGGGCGCTCGGCCTCCGCGAGGGCGGCGGCGGGCACGTCCTTCAGCTGCTCCTCGGACGCCTTCTCCTCGCCCTCCATGCTCTTGCCGCCACCGGCGAGCAGGTAGGGGGCCTTGGCGTGCGCGTGGTCGCGCAGAGACATGATCAGCAGCTTGGGGGAGAGCGGCTTGCCGGTGTTCCAGGCGGGGCACTGCGACTGGCAGCGGCCGCACTCGGTGCAGGTCGAGAAGTCGAGGATGCCCTTCCAGGAGAACTGCTCCACCTGGCTGACACCGAAGACGTCGTCGTCACCGGGGTCGGTGAAGTCGATCGGCTTGCCGCCGGAGGTCATCGGCTGGAGACCGCCCAGCGCCGTGGCGCCGTCGGCGTTGCGCTTGAACCAGATGTTCGGGAAGCCGAGGAAGCGGTGCCAGGCGACACCCATGTTGGTGTTCAGCGAGACCGTGATCATCCAGATCAGCGAGACGCCGATCTTGATCATCGCGACGAAGTAGATCAGGTTCTGCAGGGTGTTCGGGTCGAGGTCCTTGAAGGCGAGGACCAGCGGGTACGAGGCGAAGTAGCCGGCCTCGTAGTGGTCCACGTGGTGGATGGCGCCCTCGAGACCGCGCAGGGTGTAGATGGCCAGGCCGATGGTGAGGATGACGTACTCGACGAAGTACGCCTGCCAGGCCTTGGAGCCCGCGAAACGCGACTTGCGGCCCGCCCGGGAGGGCAGGTTGAGCAGCCGGATGGCGATCAGCACGAGGATGCCGAGGATCGTCATCACACCGATGAACTCGATGTACATCTCGAACGGCAGGAAGCCGCCGATGACCGGCAGCGTCCAGTCGGCCTGGAACAGCTGGCCGTACGCCTGGGCGAGGGTCGGCGGCAGCGTCAGGAAGCCGATCGCGACGAACCAGTGGGCGAAGCCGACGATCCCCCACCGGTTCATCCGGGTGTGGCCGAGGAACTCCTTGACCAGGGTGATCGTGCGCGCCTTCGGGTCGTCCGTACGGCTGCTCGCCGGTACCGGCTGACCGAGCTTCACGAACCGGTAGATCCGAACTACCGCGGCCCCGAACAACACCGCGCCGACCGCGGTCAGAACCAGGGACACCAGGATCGCGGTCAGTTGCATGGGACTCCTCCCGGACGAAACGGATTGGGCTACCAGACAGCCCGGGACGCCAACCCAGGCAGGAGTGCCCGGGCCGCTCGATGCCTGTTGGCGATGTTCAGATTTCGCACGCACCTGAAGGTGCACGGCATCCTGTCCAATGGCGGCTCGGTTTCCGCATGCTAGACGGGTGCCAGGACGCGCCGGGTTGGAAATCTTCCGATGCCAGAAGTCTCTTCTCGTGCGCTTTACAGCATCCGCTGGACAGGGCTTTAGTGTTTTACGGTGTTTCCCGGCAGCGACAGGCGAGTCGATCATGCTGCGAAACCACTACCCGGCCCGGCAGCAGGTGCACCTGGCTGCCCGACGAGTGCGTCCGGACTGCTGCGGCCCATTTCGAGGGCCAGAGGATGGCGGGCGAAATCGAGATCGTCTCCGGGCATCTTGGCGATCACGAAGGCGGCGAGGACTGCGGGTGCGTCGGAGTTGAGCGGTGCCAGGCGCACGTGCGAGGAGTCGCGCCTCTTGTGGGCCAAGGTGGACGGCTCGCGGGAAGATGGTATGGGCGGCGGAGTCGAACTTCTACCGGCCTGCGATGTTGCGAGGGCGAACGAGCGGGTGAGCAGCATGCAAACTGGGCGGCTGCGGTGGCCCGTATTCATGGGATATCCCCAGCTATTCGACATGGATCGGTCACCTTTCGTTTGCGCGGAGTGCCGGTGCAAGACTCTTGGAGTTCTCACGGCCGGGGTGAGGGAGTTTTGGACGCCCCACAGTTCAGGCGCAGCTGGGCCGTGCCTACTGTGCCGGGTGAATGGAAGGCCTCACGGGTGAGGAAAGCCCCGCGAGTCCGACGGATTTCGAAGGACCAGCAAGGAGACTTCGCATGGCAGTAGCCGGGCAGCCGCCGGACAAGACGGCGACGGATGTCCTGATCATCGGGGCGGGTCCCTCTGGTGCGACCGCGGCCCGGATCCTGGCCGAAAGCGGCTACCGGGTGACGTGCCTGGAGCAGGGCGGCTGGGTGAACCGCATCGACTACCCGAGCGACAAGCTGGAACGGGACGTCCTGTGCGGTAGCTCCTGGTCGACCAACCCCAATGTGCGACGTGGAGCCTGGGACTATCCGATCGATGTCTCCGAAGCCGATGTGCACCCCCTGAACTTCAACGGTGTCGGCGGCAGCAGCATGCTCTTCGGCGGAGAGTGGCCGCGCTTCGTCCCCTCGGACTTCAAGGTTCGCAGCCTGTACGGCTTCGCCGACGACTGGCCGCTCACCTACGAGGACCTCGAGCCGTACTACACGCTGCTCGATGAGATGGTCGGCGTCTCGGGACGATCGGGCGACCCCGCGTACCCGGCGCCCCTGAGTCCGCCGATGCCGGGCGTGCCGATCGGCCGGGTCGGCGTGAAGGCCGCCGAAGGTATGAACAAGCTCGGGTGGCACTGGTGGCCGGCGACTCAGGCCATCATGACGAAGACCCACGGCGATCGCGGTGCGTGCGCGCGATGGGGGATGTGTATGACGGGCTGTCCCGAAGGGGCAAAGGGGGCCTTCGACGTCGCGATGTGGCCGGCGGCTCTCGCCGCCGGCGCGAGCCTGATCACCGAGGCCCGGGTCCGGGAGATCACCGTGGACAAGGGCGGTCTGGCCAATGGCGCGACCTGGATCGACGCCGAGGGCCAGGAGCACCACACCGCTGCTTCCGTCGTGATCGTCTGCGCGAACGGCGTCGGCACCCCGCGACTGCTGCAGCTGTCCACATCCGCGCTCTTCCCCGATGGTCTGGCCAACTCCTCGGGCCTGGTGGGCAAGAACCTGATGATGCACCCGTTCGTCGGCGTCATGGGCGTCTATGAGGAACAGCTCGAGAGCTGGCTCGGCCCGTTCGGCGCCAACCTGTACTCCCTGCAGTTCGCCGAGACCGACCCGAGCCGAGACTTCGCCCGTGGCGCCAAGTGGTCCGCGATGTCCATTCCCGGCCCGATGGAGCTGCTGGAACGCTACTCCGACCTGCCCATCGCCGAGCGGACCGGCGCGGCGGGCCAGGCCCTGGTGGAGCGCGGCCTCGGCCGTGCCTTCGAATGGGCGGCCTCCATCGAGGACCTGCCGGACGAGTCCAACACCGTCACGCTCAGCCCCGACCTGGTCGATCCTTCGGGAATTCCGGCTCCGAAGCTCACCTACCGTCTGTCCGAGGACAGCATCCGCAACCTGGACTGGAACGTCGAGCGGATGCACGAGGCACACCGGGCCGCCGGAGCGATCGAGACCAAGGTCGTGCCGTGGATGCCCGCCGTCGGCTGGCACATGCTCGGCACCGCCCGCTGCGGCAACGACCCGGCGACCTCCGTGGTAGACGGGTTCGGGCGCTCCCACGACGTACCCAACCTCTTCGTCCTGGACGGCAGCGTGTTCGTGACGTCCTCGTCGGTCAACCCGACCTCGACGGTGGTGGCCTTCGCGGCCCGCGCGACAGAGCACCTGATGGAGACGGGCAGCAACCAGAAGGTTCCGGTGTGACGATGCAAATCCAGCAGACCCGTACAAAGATCCCACTCGATGACCGCGCCCGTGGCGGGATCGCCGCCATTCTCGACGTGGTGCTGCCCGGCACCGAAAAGCTGCCCTCCGGCCGCTCGGTCGGCGCCCACCTGGAACTGCTCGACAAGACGCTCGACGCCGACCCCCGGCTGCAGCCGGTCGTCCGCCAGGCCGGTGAGCTCGCCGCCGCATCGGATACCTGCACCTTCGACGATGTCCGGCAGTGGGCGGGGGAGGATCTCGAGCGGCTGGTGTTCGCGCTGAACGCCGCCTACTACATGTCGAGTGAGGTGCGGTCCGCGCTCGGCTATCCCGGACAGGGGCGCCGCCCCATCGCGCTCGCCACGCCCGATGAGGTCTGCTCCGACGACCTCATCGCCCCTGTCCTGGCACGCGGTGCCATCTACGTGCCCACGCCTGAGTAAAGGCACCACGAGCCTGCCGCCGACCGCAGCTCGTCGGCGGCACACAAGGAGCATCAATGAATGAACAGATGAAGGCCCTGGTCCTGCGGGACGGGAAAGCGGTGGTCGAGAGCCGGCCCGTCCCGCAGGCCGGACCCGGCGAGGTGGTCGTTCGCACCACGGCCGCCTCACTCTGCTCCGCCGACGTGGCCTGCGTAGGCGGAGAGTTCCCGACGCCCGACGGCACCGTGCTCGGGCACGAGGCCGTGGGCGTCGTCCATGAGATCGGCGACGGCGTAACCGGCTTCGCGGTCGGCCAGCGCGTCACCACCGCCTCGACCACGCCGTGCGGACAGTGCGCCAACTGCCAACGGGGCTTCACCGGCCACTGCGGTGGCGTGGCCTGGGGCGGCTACACCTTCGGCGTCAGCCGCGACGGCAGTCTCGCCGAGTACTTCACCGTGCCCCACGCGTCCTACAACCTCGTCGCGATCCCCGATGCCGTCTCCGACGAGGCCGCGGTGTGCGTTCCCGACACTCTCTCTTCGGGCAGCACCGGCCCGGAGGCTGCGCGCATCCCGCTCGGCGGCACAGTCGTCGTCTTCGGGCAGGGCCACGTCGGCCTCGCCGCGACGATGGCGGCCCGGGCCCTGGGCGCGGGCCTGGTCGTCACGGTGAAGGCCCGGCCCGGCGGTGAGGAACAGGCGAAGCGTGTCGGCGCCGACCGCGCCCTGAACCTGGCTGAGCATGACATCGAGTCGGAGATCCGGCAGCTCACCGCTGGTGTGGGCGCGGACTGCGCGGTCGAGGCATCCGGCGTCATCGAGTCCTTTCCCCGTGCCGTGGCTGTCGTCCGTGAAGGCGGCGTGGTGGCGGTGCTGAGCTCCTACAGCGGACCGGACGACGCCACGCTGCCGATCCCGTTGGCGCAGTGGGGCTGGGGGATTGCCGACAAGACCATCCTGAGCACCTTCCAACGCTGTGGAAGCGAACGCATGGGGCGCCTGCTGCGGCTGGTGGAGACCGGACGTGTCGATCCCACCGTGCTGCTGACCCGGCGTTATCGGTTTGACGACGTCGAGCGCGCCTTCGCCGATACAGCTGCGCGCATGCCGGGACACATCAAGCCACTCATCACGTTCTGAGCCGGAGGGAAAGAGCGAGTGAACGACGACCTGTATGACGCTGTAGTGGTGGGGGCGGGCTTCGCCGGGATCACCGCGGCCCGTGATCTTGTGGACCGCGGGCGCAAGGTGGTGGTGTTCGAGGCCGGGGCACGCATAGGCGGCCGCACCTACGCGCGCCCCTTCACCGGCCATGAGGACCGGCAGGCCGAGTTCGGCGGCAGTTGGGTCAACCGCGAACTGCAGCCCGGCGTCCGCCGTGAGATCGCCCGCTACGGCGTCGCGATCTCGGAGGACGTGATGCCGGAGAGCGCCGTCTTCCTCACCGGCGGCGCGCTGCGCTCCTTCCCCGTTCCTGCGCGTGAACTGGCCGACCTGGAGCGGGTTCTGGGGCATCTGCGGGACGCCTCCAAGCGCATCGCTCCGTCCCAGCGGCTCACCAGTCAGGCGATCCGCGACCTGGACATCTCCGTTGACGAATTCCTCGCTCCGCTCAACCTCGGGCCTGCCACGCGCGACCTGGTGTACACCGCCATCGGCTGGTACACGGGCGCCGATCCGCGCGAGATCTCGGTCTTCGGGACCATCGCGCAGACGGCGGGTTTCGGCCACAGTCCATACGGGTTCTTCGGCGCGCTCACCGAACGTTTCGTAGGCGGGGCCGGCGTCCTGCTCGGGCGGATGGTGGAGCAGTCCCGCCTGGAGATCCGCCTCGGTCATCACGTTGCCCAGGTCGAGCAGGATGAGGACGGGGTGACGGTACGCACCCGTGACGGAGAGTCGGTGCGGGCGCGCACCTGTGTCATGGCGGCGCCCACGAACGTACTGCGGCACATCGACTTCCAGCCGGGCCTGTCCGACGACAAGGTGAAGCCGCTGGCCGAGAACCACCAGGGGCGCGCGTACAAGCCCACCATGCTGGTGCGCAACGTGCCTCGCCGCCCGTTCGCGTTCGGTAGAGGCACCCTGTCAGCCATCTGTCTGGGTTACGAACTCGCCGACGGGACCAGCCTGTTGATGGGATTCGGTGAGCAGGCCAAAGGCAGACTCGACCCTACCGACCGGGAACAGGTCCAAAGCGCGGTGCGGGAGTACTACCCGCAGGCAGAGGTGCTCGCGGTGGACGCCCACGACTGGAACACCGACCCGCTGTTCGACGGGACGTACCGGATCGACCGCCCGGGTGAGGCCTACGACTTCATCCGGGCGATGAACGAGCCGGAGGGGCGTGTCGTCTTCGCCGGGACCGACCTCGACGACTCGGTGTGGCGCATCTGGATCGAAGGCGCTGTCAACAGTGGCTATCGGGCGGCCGACACCATCAGTCTCCTGCTCGGCAGGTAGCGGGGCGCAAGCCAGTAGCGGGGCGCAAGCCAATGTGGACCGACGGAACTGATCCGTTCGGTCCACAGGCGGTTCGAGAGCTCAGCGCAGACCGGCGATGCGGGCCAGCGCCTCGTCAGCGGTGATCCTGCGGTAGACCTCGACGAACCGGTCCGGCTGGGCGTGCAGTCGTGCGGCGTGCGTGGCCACGGCACGCTCGCGCGCCGGCTGAGGGATCTCGTCGGCGCGCTGGTCCACCATGTCGGCCCAGCGCAGCCCGTCCGCGACGGCGGAGGGGCCCGCCTGCGCCGGGGGCCTACCCAAGGACGCTTGCGCCCGTACGGCAAGGACGCCGGGCACCGGGTCGAGGGTCGCCGTGATGTTCTCACGCACCCGTGGATCGGTCGAGGAGAGCTGGACGTCCCCGTCAATCACGTGTCCGTCGGCCGAGTACAGGAAGCAGGAGAGCAAGCGCTCGAGCGCGCTCGCCTGCTCCGCCCAGGTGCTCGAACCTGAGCCCAGCTCACTGTCCGCACCGACTTCGCCGGGTTCGCCGAGCGGCAATGCGAGGCGGGTGATGCCGTGTGCGTTGACCGCTTCGAGCAGCGCCCGTGGCTGTCCGGCCGGCACTCGCACTTCTTTGCGTGGCGGCCAGAAGTCGAAATTGCTGAAGTCACCGTGCGGGCCGCCGACATGGAAGAGATAGATCTCCGGATAGACGGGGCTGCTGTCGCGGCGTTCGGGGCGGTGCGCGTAGAAACGGGCGATGGCCAGCTGTAGCAGCAGCGCGGCGCCGAGGCCGCCCAACGGCTCGGTGACCACCAGGCCGAACCGGTCCAGTGGTCTCCAGTCGGGAAACACCTCGTCCGGACCGGCAGGCGTGCCGCCGATCCGTGTTTCGAAAGCAGAGTCAAAGAGCTGACCGCTGACATGCATGAGGAATCGCATCCTTCGTACCGCAATGGTGCTTTCTTGATTGCCGGCCGACCGGGTCGGTCATGGCAGGTCCCCCATACGCGGCCCGGTGGTGCCCCCGCGTATGGGGCTGGCTGCTCCTGCGGAGCGGAAAGACGGCTGGACACCGACGAGCTCTCCGGGACGATGCGTACAAATGTGCCGTCGAGCACCTCAGCGGCCCGGGGCTGTGTTGATCGTGGGCGGCACCGGGTTTCGGCACAAGAGGCTGATGCCGGCCGGGGTCCATCCGACGGGGCAGTGCTCCGAAACAGCAGGCCGGACGGATCGACCGGCGCCCGTAGCTGCCATCTTCCGGACCGACGCCGCCGGGACAGCGTCGATGACCCGGCAGGCTTGGACACGGTGACCCCGTGGGCAGGCTCGGCTCCACTGCTGCCGTACGCCTCGCTGGGAGCGTCACTCCGCAACCACCTGGCTCTGTCCGGAGGTGTCGCGGGTGCAAGGTCTCGGCGTCGGCCGGATTGTCAGACCTGACGCTGGAACATCACCAGCCACTGGCCGTCGTGGCATGTCTCGCCGCGCTGGTTCTTGACCTGCACATCGAACACGACGATGCCGCGGTCCGGCTTGGACTTCGACGGGCGTAGCTCCGCCACCTGCTGCTCGACGCGTATGGTGTCACCGATGTGGACCGCGCCCTTGAGGCTCCAGGTCATGCCGAGGAAGGCGATCGCCGTGCCCTCTTTGAGACCGAGACGGGACTCCAGCCCGGCCGCGACGGCGAATACGCCGGGACCGTGGAAAATGCGACTGCCGAACTGGGTCTGTTTGGCGAACTCCTCGTCGGTGTGCAGGGGATTGAAGTCGCCGGAGAGACCGGTGAAGTTCGCCACGTCCGCTTCGGTGATCGTGCGGGCCGGAGAGACCCACGACTGGCCGAGACTGAACTCGTCGAAGTACAGGCCGCGCGCGACGTGCGCTTGGACGGCAGATGCCTGAACCACCAGCGGCTCCTATCGTGTTCGAGAGATGATGACAACTCGATTGTGGACTCGACGACGCGACAAAGTGATTGTGAGAGCCCTGAATCGCAATGTGCTTTGTCGTTGCTCCACCAAAGCCAGGTGTACCTGGTATTCACCGGTCCGGGTCGAATATCACTCCGAGTCCGCCGTGTCCCTCGCTTCCGAATTGCGTGGCTCCTTGCGCGGAACCGATTTCACCGACCGGCAGTTCGTCATGTGATCTGGTGGCGCGAGGGCGGAGGGTGTCGGCCTGGCGGGTGAGGTCGACGGCGGTGAGGGCGAGGAAGACCGAGGAGATGGCCGCAGGTTGTTTGAGATTGATGGTGAGAAGCTCCTCGACCTTGGCCAGTCGGTAGCGCAGCGAATTGTGGTGGATGCTGAGGGCCTCTGCGGCCACGTTGATGTTCTGGTCGTGCTCGACGTAGGAGCGCAGGCCGGCCAGCAGGTTCCCACGTTCCGCGAGCGGGCGCAGGAAATCCTTGGCCCAGGCCACCATCCGGTCGAGACCTACATCGGCGAACAGCCGGGTGGCGAAGTCGAAGTCCTCGTATGCCATCAACTGCTGTTCCTGCGCGACCCGCCGCAGGGTCCGCACGGCGAGCTGAGCGTCGTGGTAGGAGTCGACGACGAAGCCGACCGCCGAGACCGGGCGCCCGATGCCGATCTGCAGGGAGGACAGGTCGTTGTGATCGGCGGCCAGAAGCCGTTGGAGGGCGGTTACACCGCATTGGACGAGGAAGGTGACGCCGTCGCCGCGTGCGGTGATCAGTGCGGGATGACCGGCTTCTGCCAGCAGTCGGCTCATTGTGTTCGCGAGAGTGTCGGCGGCCTGCTGGCGCTGTTCGCTGCGGGGAGAACGCGCGAAGGAGGCCACCCCGACGCGGGCCTCGCTGTCGAAGGTGATACCGAGACCGGCGACCCGGGCGGCGAGTTCCGCGTCGTGCCGTTCGCGCCGCAACGCCAGGGTCTGCTCCAACACCGCTGCCCGTACAGCCCGTTCCTGCTGGCGTACCAGGATGCCCATGCGCTGGTTGGTCTCGACCAGGCTCGCCGCCACGTGCACCGCGGAGGTGGCGTAACCATCGGGGAAGCCGGGATGCCGGCTGATGACGAGCAGCCAGCCGGTGTGCGTCTGGGGGGAGGACGGGTCGGCGATACGGGCGGCGAGTCCGTACCAGCCGTCGATGGTGAGAGTCTGAGTGTCGGCCCTGGTGGAGGAGATCTCGGTGAAGAGCAGGGTACGTGGCACAGGTCCTGTCGCGTAGAGGATCTCGCCGTGCCGGTCGATGAGGGCCGCCGTCGCGTTGCAGACACGCTTGAGACGGTTGAGCAGCGTGGGTATCGGTGTGGGATCGGCGAGCGCGAGGCTCAGGGAGCGCTGGAGCGAGCCGAGACGCCGGGAGACGGCTTCCTCGGCGCTGTGCCCCGAGCGGGTGACGCAGGAGACGGCCTCGCCCGCACCGAGGCCGACGAGGCCCACTATGTCGTCGCCGGTCAGTTCCAGCTCGGAGCTCAGGGCTTCCGCATCGTCCGATGCGTCACACAGCAGGATGACGCGGGAACCCTTGGCGTCCAGAAGCGGGAAGGCATCTTGGACGCCGGCCCGGAGTCCCGTGCACACCACGACTCTCGCGGTGTCCTCGGGTACGGGATCACCCGGCACCCAGACGACCGCCCCGTGCACCGGACGTGTCAGGTCGACGGTGTTGGTGGACAGCAACTGGACGCTCGATCCGAGATCGCTCAGGATCGTGCCCAGCTCGACGGCGTGATCCGAGACGAGCATGGCGACCTTTTCGCTGGGTGGCGACGTTCACCGGGTAGATGGCTCGCAGCGTAGCCGAGAGCACCGACCACGCATTCGGACGTATTACGAGGATCTCGCCCTGGCCTTGGAATTCTGCCGATGGGATGTCGAGCAGCGACCTCTTAGATTGCGGGTCAAATACCCGAGCGAAGGGGAGCGCGGCGCCATGGCGACGGCGGACAATACCAAGGCCCAGTACTGGCAGTCCGGGGTCAGTGAGATCACCTCTGACACAATCTTCGTGCGGGGCTATCCGTTGGACGACCTGATCGGGCTGTCCTTCACCTCCACCGCCTTCCTGCTCATCAAGGGGCGGTTGCCCACACCGCAGGAGGCGCGGGTGCTGGACGCGATCCTGACCAGCGTTCTCGACTACGGCCTGGAGAAGGCAGGTACAGCCGCTGCCCGGTACGTCGTCTCGGCCAACCCGAACATGCAGGCAGGGCTGGCCACGGCCATCCTGTCCGCCGGCGACTACGCACTGGCGCCGGAGAACAGCGCGCGGTTCATCATCGACACGCACCACGCCTACATCACCGCCGGCCGACCGGACCCGACCGAGTTCGCCGAGCAGGTCGTCGCCGAGGCCCGCGCGGCCAAGCTGCGGATTCCCGGCTTCGGGCATCCGGTCTTCAAAAAGACCGACCCGCGCGCCGAGATCCTGAGGCAGATCGCGGTGGATGCCGGTCTCTGGGGCGAGGCCGCCCAGCTGTACGAGGCCGTGCACAAGGCCTTCATCCGGCTCCCCGGCCGCCAGGATTTTCCGATCAACGATGTCGGCATGCTCGCCGCTATCTGTGTCGCGCTGGAATTCACGCCGCAGGAGTCCACTGCGCTGGCCGTCATCGGAACGCTGCCGGGCGTGGTCGCGCACATCACGGAGGAATACACCACAGGGAGGCCCGGCAGGGTGATCGCCGCCGAGGACGTCGCCTACGCCGTGCCCCGCCGCGATCTCGCCGCCGACCTCGAGGCGGCAGGATGGCCGGCGTCGAGCTGACGCTCCGACTGCTAGAGAGGGGATTCGGTCATGGTGAGCCTGGACGTTCTTGCAACCACGGACATCGTGGTGGTCGGTGCAGGCCTCGCAGGCCTGTGCACCGCGTTCGAGCTGCGTCGACGGGGCTTCGATGTCGCCGTGGTCGAGCAGCGCTTCCCGGGGTACGGCGCCTCGGGCCGAGGCCCGGGCTGCCTGTGGGTGCAGACTCGCCGCAGTGGTGTGGAGATCGCCATCGCGCGTGCCGCCAAGGCGAAGTACGCCGAGTACGTCGAGGCGATCGGGGATGTCTTCGAGTACCGCAGGCTCGGTGGCCTGTTCTTCTTCGAGAGCGAGGAACAGGGCCGAATCCTGGAGGACTACGTACGTGACCGGCGATCCGCAGGGCTCGAGGTCGAACTCGTGACGGCCACCCAGGCGGCCAAGCACGCACCGCTGCTGCCCGCCACCGCCATCGGTGCGGTGTACTGCGCCGAGGACGCGCAGCTGGACACGCAGCAGTTCACCTCCGCACTGAGCGCCGCTCTCGTACGGTCCGAGGTGCGCATGTACGAGAACACCGCAGTGCTCTCTGTCATCCGGCAGGGTGACCACGTCGCCGGAGTCCGTACGGTCCGCGGTGACATCCGCGCCTCCGGCGTGGTGTGGGCGACCGGCGCCTGGACGCTCAACCTCGAAGCCGAGGGAGTCAGCCTGCCGATCACCACGGCCCGTATGGGCCAGGTCGTCACCCAGCCCGTCGATCAGCGGCCCAGCGCGATTCTGCACGGTCCGCGCGGTGTCGCGCTCTGCGGCGCGCTCACCGACCTGCCCACCTTCGACGCGGAGCACTTCGCACACGCGCACGGAGCGGAGCGCGCCAGTGGCATGGAATACGACGACGGCCTTTCGCAGAGCCGCACCGGAGCGCTGGTCATCGGCGCCGGCATCGACTCCTACGGCTCGCTCAACCCGCACATCAGCGTGGTCTCGACTGCTTCCATGATCTCGACGACGCTCGAGCGCTACCCCGAGCACGCTCACCTCGGTGTCACCGGACTGTGGGCCGGGCTGATGAGCGACACCCCCGACCATCTGCCGATCGTCGACCGCCTGGACGGTACCTACGTCAACGCCGGGCACAGCTGGGGCGTCGCCAGCGTCCCGGTCGCCGGGCAGGTCATCGCCGAGTTGATCGCGGGTGAACAGAGCGAGTTCGCCACCGTCCTGCGAGCTGACCGACCCTCGCTCGCGGCGCGCTGACTTCCGGACGTGGCCACGCGCCGCCGGACACCGTACCCACCATCTGCCGCGGGCCCGCCCCGCACCAGGGAGCCAGCTATGCCTGGAAACGATTCGACACACGGCGAGTACCTGGCCGAGCTCCGCCAGATCGCTGCCGCGCAGCCGGCGGACACCGCGGTGATCGACGGGGAGACGCAGACCACCTACGGCGAACTGATCCAGGAGATCGACAGGCGCGCCGCTGGCTTGACCACGGCCGGACTGCGTCCTGGTGATCGCGTCGCGCTGGTGGCCGAGAACTCCGCGCACTTCCTCATCTCGGCCTTCGCGGTCTGGACCGCGCACGGTGTGCTCGCCACCGTCTACCCCTCGACCGCGAACGAGGATCTGCGCTACACCCTCGACAACGCCGACCCAGCGCTGGTCCTCGCCGATCACAGCACCCTCGACGCGGTCCGCCTCGCGGCACCGGACCGCCCCGTCGCGCGCATCGACGAAGCAGTCTTCGCGCCGCCCGCCGTGCGGTCAGGAACCCTGCCGAACCCGCCGGAGGTCCGAGATCAGCTCTCCTTGATCTGCTACTCCTCGGGCACCACCAGCCGCCCCAAGGCGATCATGCTGTCGCGGGCCGCGCTGTACAACGGTGCCCGTACCTATGCGGAGGTGTGGCGGCTGACCTCGGCCGACCGAACCATCGTGTGCCTGCCGATGGCCTGGCTCTACGGACTGGACAGCACGTCCATGTCCACCCTGCTGGCCGGCGGCACGGTGATCGCACTGCGCCGGGCCCGTCCGCAGCTGATCGCGGAGGCCGTCGAGCGCCACCGCGCCACCTTCCTGCCGGGCGTGACCACCATCTTCACCAAGCTGGTGAACCACCTGGACAAGTCTGACGAGCGTCCCGACCTCTCCTCGCTGCGCCTCGCGGTCTCCGGCGGCGAACCCCGCAACGAGGTGGCTTTCCGACGCTTCGCAGAACTGACGGGACGCCCGGTGCACGACAACTTCTGCGCTTCCGAGTGCTTCCCGCTGATCACCTACGACCCGGTCGCGGACCCGTACCCGGTGCCGGGTGCGGCCGGAAAGCTCACCCCGCGCTCCGAGCTGAAGATTCTGACTGCGGACGGAGGAGAGGTCGAGGTCGGCGAGGTCGGCGAGGCGTTCTCACGCGGTGCGGGCCTGATGCTCGGTTACTGGCGCGACAGCGCACAGACCGCCGAGGCACTCACTCCCGACGGCTGGTACCGCACCAAGGACCTGGTCCGGATGGACGAGGACGGCTACGTCTACGTCGTCGGCCGACTCTCCGACATGATCATCCGCGGCGGCAGCAACGTGTCGCCTGCCGAGGTCGAACGTGCCTTGCGTGAGCACCCTGACGTCCGTGACGCGGGTGTGGTCGGACTGCCCGACCCGGTGTACGGCCAGGCCGTCGCCGCCGCCGTCGTGCCGCAGAACGAGGGGAAATTCGACGCCGACGCGATCCGCCGCGACCTGGCCGAGCATCTCGCGGCCTACAAGGTGCCCACCGTCCTCGTGCCCGTAGGTCACCTTCCGACCAACCCCACCACCGGCAAGACCGACCGCCGTGCCGTCGCAGACCTGATCTCGCCGCCGGACGGTTCGCTGCAAGGAGACGTCGCCTGATGACACAGCTCAAGGTAGCCCTCACCCAGTTCGAGCTGCGGGCCGAGCGCACCGTGGACGGCTTCCTCGCCCACATGGAATCGCTGATCGCCGGGGCCGCCGCACAAAGTGCCGACGTCGTGGTGTTCCCGGAACTCGCCAGCACCGGGCTGCTGGCCAGCGTGGACGACCACACCGTCACCGCCGCCACCGTCGCTGACGACTATCGGCACCGGCTGACCGGCTTCACCGACACGATCGTGACCGGTCTGGCGCGGATGGCGCAGGAGCACGACATCGTCGTCATCGGCGGCAGCCACAACCGCATCGCCGAGGACGGTTCGCTGCGCAACACCGCCTACGTCGTCTTCCCGGACGGCCGAGTGGCGTCCCAGGACAAGATCCACCTGACGCCGCCGGAACACGCGATGGGCATGCTCGGCGGCGACGACCTGCTGGTCACCCGCATCGGGGCGTTCACCGTCGGCGTGCTCATCTGCGCGGACATCCAGTTCCCGGAACTGTCGCGGGCGCTGGAGCAGCGCGGTGTCGACCTGATCGTCTGCCCCTCGCTGACCTGGAACCGACGCGGTGTGCACCGGGTGCGCACGGGCTGCCAGGCCCGGGCCATGGAGATGCAGAGCTATGTCGTGATGTCCCCACTCATCGGGCACAGCGGTCTGCCTGCCGACGCCCCGCTGTATGCCGTCGGCCGTGCGCTGGCCGCCGGTCCGGTCGACAGGACCATCGGCAGCAACGACGGCATCCTCGCGCTGGCCACCACCGACAAGGAAGAGATCGTCTACGCCGACCTGGACCGTGATCTGCTGCTGGCCTCCCGTGAGGATCCTGAGATACCGGGGCTGAAGCTGCGCCGTCCCGACCTGTATCCCAAGCTCCTCGCCGCCGGCGCGAGCTGAACGGCACCAGAACCGTGAATGTTCATCAGCACCGCGTCCGCTACCACGAGGCGGACGCCCAGGGATTCCTGTTCAACGCCCGCTACCTCGAACTCGCCGACGTCGCCATGACCGAATTCTTCCGGAAGCTGGGCTGGCCGTACGGGGAGCTCGTGGCCGCCGGCGCCGACCCCTCAGTCGTCTCGGCCACCCTTTCCTTCCGCAAACCTGCTCGCTTCGACGACCTGCTGAACATCTCGGCACACTGCACGCGGGTGGGAGTCTCCAGCTTCGGCTTGGAGGTGGAGGTGACCCGCGGTGCGGATGCCATCGCGACCGTTCAATTGGTCTACGTCAATGTGGACGCTGCCTCCGCGACGTCCCGGCCGCTGCCCGACAGGGTCTCTGCCGCCCTGCGTGCCGTGGCCGCCTGAAGCGCCACCGCCAGCATGTTCATCTCATCATAAATATCTACGTTTCTTGTGGAATTTCCCATTTCCTGCTCGCCGACCGGCGGGCAACACTAATCACGGGTGAGGCACCGACGCAGCCTCTTTCCCCGGTCGGGTTCCTCGACCCGTACCTCGCCACTCTCGGAGGTTTGCTTCCGCATGCCTGCTCTCCCGCTCAACGGCCCGCTCTTCGACCACTGGCGCACCGCTCCCGACGCCGAGAGCGCCTTTGACGTACTCAACCCCGCCACCGGTGAGGTCATCACCAGCCTGCGCAAGGCCGACGCCGAGGAGGTCGACGCCACTGTCGCCAAGGCCACCGCGGCGTTCGAGACCTGGGGGCGCACCACCCCGGCAGAGCGGTCCGCGGCGTTGCTGGCCCTGGCCGATCGTCTCGAGGCCGCCGGGGAGGACTTCGCCCGGCTGGAGAGCGCGAATGTCGGCAAGCCCCTGGCACAGGCGCGGGAGGAGATCGCGTACGACGCGGACGTCCTGCGCTTCATGGCCGGTGCCGTCCGGGTCCCGCACGCGATGGCGACGGGCGAGTACCTTCCCGGCCGTACCTCGTTGGTGCGCCGTGATCCACTCGGCGTCGTCGGGTTGATCACGCCGTGGAACTACCCGCTGATGGAGGCGCTGTGGAAGCTCGCCCCGGCGCTGGCGGCGGGCAACACCGTGGTCATCAAGCCCGCCACCGTCACCCCGCTGTCGACCGTGCTGTTCACACAGATGGCGCAGGAGGTCCTGCCGGAAGGTGTCCTCAATCTGGTGGTCGGCGACCGCACGGCCGGTCAGGTCATGGTGGATCACCCGGACATCCGGCTGATCTCGCTGACCGGCGACGGCGCCACGGGCAAGAAGGTCGCCGCCTCGGCCGCCGCCACGCTCAAGCGCGTCCACCTCGAACTCGGCGGCAAGGGGCCGGCGGTGGTCTTCGCTGATGCCCAGCTGGAGACAGCGGCCACCGAACTGGCGCAGACCGCGTTCCTCAACGCCGGCCAGGACTGTAGCCAACCATGCCGGGTCATCGTCGAGGACAGTGCGTACGAGGCCTTCACCGCCGCTTACCTCAAGACCGTCGCCGGGCTGGTCTGTGGTGCCCCCGACGACGAGGACTCGCACTTCGGCCCGGTCATCTCCCAGCGGCATCTGGAGAGCGTCGAGGGCTTCGTCGAGCGCGCACGTGCCGCAGGTGCCACCGTGCTGGCCGGCGGCAGGCGCATCGACCGCCCCGGCTTCTTCCACGAGCCGACCGTGCTCACCGATGTCCGGCAGGACGACGAGATCATCCAGAGCGAGGTCTTCGGGCCGGTGGTCACCATCCAGCGCGCCGCCGACGACGAGGAGATGCTCGCCATGGCCAACGGCGTCGAGTACGGCCTGGCCGCCAGCGTGTGGACCTCGGACGTGGACCGTGCCCTGCGCTTCACCAGAGACCTCGCCTTCGGCACGGTCTGGCTCAACCAGCACCTAGTGGTGGCCAACGAGATGCCCTTCGGCGGCTTCGGCCAGTCCGGCTACGGCAAAGAGCTCTCGGCGCACGCGATCGACGAATACTCCCAGGTCAAGCACATCATGCTGAAGGCGGCGCACGGATGAACCGCCATGTCACGCCGCACAGGAAGGGAAGCCGATGAGCAGCGACCCCTACGCCATCCTCTTCGAACCGGTCACGATCGGCCCCAAGACCGCCCCCAACCGCTTCTGGTCGACCCCTCATTCCAGCGGATTCGGCGTCGAATACCCCGACATGCAGGCGACCTACCGAGGGCGCAAGGCCGAGGGCGGCTGGGGAGTGGTCTTCACCGAGGCGACCTCGGTGGCGCCCGAGACCGACAAGGTTCCGTACTTCCTCGGCAGGCTCTGGGACGAGGGCGACATCCGCAACTCGCGCCGCATCGTCGAGCGCATCCACGAGGGAGGCGCCCTCGCGGGTGTGGAGCTGGAGTACCACGCCTCGATGTCCTTCGCCTCGGAGGGCCGCCTGGTAGCGCACAGCGTCGACCCGGTCGCCGGTGAGGGCCCGCTGCCCATCGCCTACGCCGGCACGGCCGCGGCGTTGCACGTCTCCGACATCGCCCGGATCCAGGACCTGCACGTCGACGCCGCACTGCGTGCCGTCGAAGCGGGCTACGACCTGATCACTCTGCACTGCGGGCACGCCGCCTCCCTCATCTCCCACTTCCTGATCCCGTACTACAACACCCGCACGGACGAGTACGGCGGCTCGCTGGAGAACCGCGCCAGGTTCGCCAGGGAGACGCTTACGAAGGTCCGGGCGGCGGTCGGCGACCGCGCGGCCGTAGGCCTGCGACTCGGCGTCGACACCCTGGACGAGCCCTTCGGCCTGGGGGAGCGCGGCATTCGTCACAACGGAGACGCACCACGCTTCATCGAACACCTCGACGACCTCGTCGACTACTGGGACCTCATCATCGGCGGCGTCGACTGGGGGCAGGACGCCCAGTCCTCGCGCACCGCACGGGAGAACCACGAAGCCCCCTACACCGGCGGCATGAAGAAGTACACCAGCAAACCCGTGATCAACGTGGGCCGCCTGAACAGCCCCGACACGATGGTGAAGGTCGTCAGGTCGGGCCAGGCCGACTTCATCGGCGCCGCCCGCGCCGGGATCTCGGATCCCTTCCTGCCCGCCAAGATCCGGGAGGGCCGGATCGAGGACATCCGGGAGTGCATCGGCTGCAACATGTGTGTCTCCCGCTCCAACATGTGGAACGGGCGCATCATCTGCACGCAGAACCCCACCGTCGGCGAGGAGTTCCGCCGCGCCTGGCACCCGGAGAACTTCGACGGCGCCGCCAACCGCGACCGCGCCGTCCTCGTCGTCGGAGCCGGCCCCGCCGGACTCGAATGCGCCATGGTGCTCGGCAAGCGCGGCTTCGAGATGGTGCACCTGGTGGACGCGGCCGAGGAGATCGGCGGCAGCCTCAACTGGGTCACCAAACTGCCGGGACGCCAGGAATGGCGCCACGTCATCGAGTACCGCGAACTGCAGCTGTCGAAGCTGAAGAACGTCACGACCATCCTCAACACCAGGCTGAGCGCGGACGACATCCTCGACTACGGCGCGGAGATCGTGGTCGTGGCCACCGGCTCGCACTACGCGGCCGACGATGTCTCCCCGTACGACCGCCGCCCGCTCGACCTCGGTGACTTCCGCGG
Source organism: Streptomyces sp. MB09-02B (assembly GCF_033794485.1). NCBI lineage: Bacteria > Bacillati > Actinomycetota > Actinomycetes > Kitasatosporales > Streptomycetaceae > Streptomyces > Streptomyces sp. MB09-02B. Next base: position 9,281 of record NZ_JARGEE010000076.1, on the reverse strand, counting down.
CAATGTCCTCACCCCCGAACAGGTCATGTCGGGTGAAGCCGTCATCGGCGAGCGTGTCCTGCTCTGGGACACCGATGGCTACTTCGTCGGTCCCGGTGTCGCCGAGCACCTCGCCGACGCAGGACACCAGGTCACCGCTGTCGCGCCGGCTTCCAGTTTCGGGCCCTACCTGGCGTACACGATGGAGGACTCCCGGATCGCGCAGGACCTGCGCGCCCTGGGGGTGCAGATCTACACCGGCGCCGGCCTCGGCACGTTCGGAACCGACACCGCGACGGTCGAGACCCAGGCAGGATCCGTCGAGGTCGGCGTGGACACCGTCGTCGTCGTCGGCCAGCGCGTCGCTGACTCCGACCTGTACCGCGAACTCCACGACCGGCAAGCGGAATGGGCCGACGCGGGGGTGAGCGGCGTCTACCGGATCGGGGACTCGCTGCGCCCCAGCTTCATCGCCGACGCCATCTTCTCCGGCCACCGCCTCGCGCGGGAGATCGACAGCGCGAATCCCGCCGAGCCGCTGCCGTACATCCGGGAACGCAGGCTGCTCAACGCCAGCGAGACCGACTTCACCTTCGACGGCTCCGCCCAGTCGCGCGCCATCTGAGCAGGCCCGGACCCGGGAGCTCCACGCGCCACCGGGTCCGGGCCATCCCACCAAGCCCGCACACCCAGGAGCAGAATCATGTCGACCTCACCGAAGGCGGCCGTCCTTCCCCTCGATGAGAACAGGGCCAACCCGTTCGGCCCCTCCCTCCTCGAACATCGGACCGCTCAGGCCGGATTCACCGAACTCGGCTGCTGGTTCATGGACTTCACCGAGAGCGGCCATGCCGATGCCTGGACACTGGAGTACGAGGAATCGGTCTACGTCATCCAGGGCCAGGCTCTGCTGCGCATCGTCACGGACGGCGCGGAGGAGGAGATCGCCGGTGCCGCGGGCGAACTGATCGCCCTTCCGAAGGGCACCACGGTCCGCTACGGCGGCACCGCCGGCACGCGGCTGCTGCTCTCGATGGCACCGGTCAACTGGCGCGAGCTCGCCGCGGCGAAGACCGAGGCCCCGAACGCCCCCCGCGTTCTCTTCCTGACCCCGTTCCACTTCGACAAGCCCGAGCACGACGACGAGTTCGACGCCGTTCTCGCCTCGATGTTCGACGGGCAGGGGGACCAGAGTGTCACCGCCCGGCACGTGGAGCGCTTCGAGTCCGGGGGCGGCGACTACGACACCACGCAGACCCAGGCCGTCCTCACGGCAGTGGAACGGGCCAACGCGGAGGGCACGTTCGACGCCATCGTCATCGCCTGCCACTACGACCCCGCCGTCCGCGAGGCACGCGAGGCGTCCCGCATTCCGGTCGTCGGACCGCTCCAGCTCACCACAGCACTTGCCACGCAGTTCGGCCCGAAGTTCGCCGTCGTCACCGACCTTCCGGAGGCGGTGCCGGTCATCCGGGGCCTGATCGACGACTACGGCCGCGGCACCGAGTGCGCCGGCGTGACCGCCATCGGCTGGGAGGGCGACGCCATCCTGGAGGATCCGCGCGGCGCGGCCGAAGCCGTGGACCGCATCGTGGCCGACCTGGCCGCAGCGGGGGAGGCACAGTCCGTGGTCATCGGCTGCACCATCGTCTCCGCCGCCTACGAGAGGTACCGACACGAGTTCCCGGACCGCGGAGTCGTCGTCCTCAACAGCAACCTCGTCACCGTGAAGGGCGCAGCCGCCCTGGCTGCCAACTGACCGAAGGATCCCTCTTCTCATGAACATCGTCGTCCTGGTGAAACACGTACCCGACGCCACCGGCGACCGCCGCTTCGAGCCGGACCACACGGTGGACCGGGACGGCGTCGACGGTCTGCTCTGCGAACTCGACGAGTACGCGGTCGAGCAGGCACTGAGGATCAAGGAGCAGCGCGCCGACGAGGACATCGTGGTCACGGCGCTGACCGTCGGCCCCGACGACGCGGAGGACGCCCTGCGCAAGGCGCTGCAGATGGGAGCCGACCAGGCCGTCCACGTCAATGACGAGGCCATCGCCGGCTCGGACGCGATCGCCACTTCGCTGGTGCTCGCCGAGGCGGTGAAGAAGGCCGGCGACGGCACGGTGCCGGACCTGGTCCTGGCGGGCATGGCCTCGACCGACGGCGGTGGAGGTGTCGTCCCGGCCATGCTGGCCGAACGCCTCGACATCCCGCAACTCACCCTGGCCGCAGAGGTGGAGACGGACGGCACGCGCGTACGCATCCGTCGCGACACCGACGCCGCCACCGAGGTCATCAGCGCCGCCATGCCGCTGGTCCTGTCGGTCACCGACCAGTCGGGGGAGGCCCGCTACCCGTCCTTCAAGGGCATCATGGCGGCCAAGAAGAAGCCCCTTCAGACCTGGGACCTGGACGATCTCGGCATTGACGCGTCCCTGGTCGGCCCGGACGCGTCCTGGACCGCCGTCGAGAGCGCCGCCGCCCGCCCGCCGCGTACCACCGGCGAGATCGTCAAGGACGAGGACGGCTCGGGCGTCGCTGCGCTCGCCGGCTTCCTCGCCGACAAGAAGTTCATCTGAGAGGGAACGAGAGATGTCTGAGGTTCTGGTCCTCGTCGACCACGCGGCGGGCACGGTCAGGAAGCCGACGTACGAACTGCTCACCATCGCCGGACGCCTCGGCGAGCCGTCGGCCGTCTTCATCGGCGACGCCGACGCCGCACAGACCGTCGCCGACGCCGTCAAGGCCTACGGCGCCGAGAAGGTGTACGTCATCGACGACGCGCAGATCAGGGACCACCTCGTGGCCCCCAGGGCAGAGGCGCTGCAGCAGCTCGCCGCCGGCAAGGACCTGGCCGCGATCCTGCTCCCGTCCTCGGCCGAGAACAAGGAGATCGCCGGTCGCCTGGCCGTCAAGCTGGGCTCGGGCCTGATCACCGACGCCGTCGACATCGCCGCCGACGGCACCACCACCCAGTCGGTCTTCGCCGGCGGCTACACCGTCACCGCGAAGGTCACCACCGGCACGCCGATCGTCACCGTCAAACCCAACTCGGCCACTCCCCAGCAGGCCGACGGTGCCGGGGTCATCGAGCAGGTCACCGTGATGATCTCCGAAGCCGCCAGGGCGGCCCGTATCGAGGAGACCCAGCCGCGTGCGGCCACCGGCCGCCCCGAGCTGACCGAGGCCGCCATCGTCGTCTCCGGAGGCCGTGGCACCGGAGGCGACTTCGGACCGGTCGAAGAACTCGCCGACGTACTCGGCGCGGCGGTCGGCGCCTCACGCGCCGCCGTCGACTCGGGCTGGAAGCCACACACGCTCCAGGTCGGCCAGACCGGCAAGACCGTCGCTCCGCAGCTCTACGTCGCAGGCGGCATCTCCGGCGCCATCCAACACCGCGCCGGCATGCAGACCTCGAAGACCATCGTCGCGGTCAACAAGGACCCCGAGGCGCCCATCTTCGACCTGGTCGACTTCGGCGTCATCGGTGACCTGCATACCGTCCTGCCGGCCCTGACCGAGGAGATCGGCCGACGCAAGGGCTGATCGCCCGCGCCCCACAGTCCGGCATCCCAGCCAAGGGCCGGACACCGGAGTGCCGATCTGACCACCGTGAGGTCGGCGCAGGCCGCGGCGATTCGCTGCCTGTGCGACCTCCAAATACCAGCGCGTTCGTCCGTGTGGTCACCAATCCGCCTCATCGCAGTACGTCCCTATCGTGTGTGATGCGGCTTTGGTGACCTTGCGCCGAGCGACGGACACGAAGGATGAGAGATGACGACCCAGCCCCGAAGTGTGATCATCACAGGCGCCGGAGCCGGCATCGGCGCCGCCGTGGCGAAGACCTTCGCCGAAGCCGGCGACCGGGTCTACCTCGCGGACCTGTCTGCCGACCGGCTCACGGCGACCGCTGCCGACCTCGACTCTTCTCTGGTGAGCCTCCACCAGATCGATGTCACCGATTCCGCGGCCGTCGACGCCCTGGTCGATCTGGTGAGGAGCGAGTCCGGCTCGGTGGATGTCCTCGTGAGCAACGCGGGTGTCTTCGACGCGGCAGCCGGTATCGAGGCGACGACCCACGCCCTGTGGGAGCGGGTCATCGGGATCAACCTGACAGGCACCTTCAACGTGGTGAAGGCGGTCACCGGCCCCATGGTCGAGCAGCGTGCGGGACGCATCGTCTCCATCGGCTCGATCGCCGCCCAGCGAACCATGCCCGACGGCCTGGCCTACTGCACCTCCAAGGCCGGCATCGAGGGCCTCATCCGCCGCACCGCGTACGACCTCGGCCCCTACGGCATCACCGCCAACGTCGTCGCCCCGGGGGTGGTGCGCACCGACATCCGTGCCACCTCCACCGAGATCCTCGGTGATGTCGTTCCGGACACCAACGTCAGGATCGGCGATTCCGTGATGGAGAGCCTCATCCCGGCACGGCGCGGCGCCGACCCGTCCGAGATCGCCGCGACCGTGTTCTTCCTCGCCGGCCCCGGCGCCGGTTACATCAACGGCGACGTGATCCACGTCGACGGTGGCTGGATCGCCGCGTAGCGAGGGACTGCACCGATGCCTCTCAACCTCCCCGACGGCAAGCGCCTCGCGGTGTGCCTCAGCCCCGACTTCGACGCCCAGAGCGTGTGGATCGGCACCTTCCGGACGCGGTCCCAGACGCAGCTCTCACGCGGTGAGTTCGGCGCGGAAGTGGGCGCCCCCCGCCTGCTGGAGACCTTCCGCAGGTACGGGATCACCACCACCTGGTGTGTGCCCACCCACACCATCCAGACCTTCCCGGCCGCCGTCGACCAGGTTGTCGAGGCCGGACACGAGATCGCGGCACACGGCGTCTACCACGAGTACGTGCCCAAGCTGGAGCCCGCCGAGGAGCGCCGGCTGATGGAGCTGCAACTGGAGCAGCACGAGCAGCTGCTCGGCCGACGCCCGCGCGGCTACCGCTCCCCGGCTCTGGACATCACGGACGCGACCCTCGGCCTTCTCCACGAGTACGGATTCGACTGGGACTCCTCACTCATGGGGCGCGACTTCACGCCGTACCGCCCGCGGCTGGTCGAGACGATCGACCTCGAACTCGGCAACACCTTCGCCCCGCCGAGCCCGGTGCTCGAACTCCCGGTCTCCTGGTACCTCGACGACTTCCCCGAGCTGGAGACCTACAAGGGCGGCTCGCTCATGCAGTCCAACGAGGTTCTGCTCACCCGCTGGAAGGAGAGCTTCGACTTCGCCTACGAACGCTGCCCCGGCGGCTTGATGACCTGGACCCTCCACCCGCAGACCATCGGCCGCGCCCAGAATTTGATCATGCTGGAACGGTTCCTCGACTACGTCTCCGCCCACGACGGGATCTGGTTCCCGACTCTCTCAGAGGCCCGTGACGCATGGTCCGACGAGGACTGACGTCCTCGCCGCCAGAGCACGAGACCTGCGTGCGTCGTGCGTCGGTTCGTCGACGACCGCGCCGCCAGGACCCGCTGACGAGGTGACTCGAAACGACGTCGGCGGGCCGCCCCGACTCCAGTCACGGCCAGACGGGGAAACCCGGTTGAAAACGGCCCGGTACAAGACGGTGGGGGGCCGGGAGCGACATGCTCCCGGCCCCCCACTATGTATCGACCTGCGGCTCAGGACACGCCGAGCTGTGCCAGTACTGCGTCGGTGAACTCGTCAGTGCCGGCACGGCCACCGAGGTCCGGGGTGCGCACGCCGTCCGCGAGCGCGGCCTCGAAGGCCGCGACGATCCGACGAGCCGCCTCCGGACGGCCGAGGTGCTCGAGCATCAAGGCGCCCGCCCACATCTGCCCGACCGGGTTGGCGACGCCCTTGCCCGCGATATCGGGGGCCGAGCCGTGCACCGGCTCGAACATCGAGGGGAACTCCCGCGTCGGGTTGAGGTTCGCGCTCGGTGCCACGCCGATCGAACCCGCGAGCGCGGCAACGAGGTCGGACAGGATGTCGCCGAACAGGTTGGACGCGACGACCACATCGAGAGACCCGGGCTTCAGTACGGCCCGCGCGGCCAGCGCGTCGATCAGGACCGACTCCAGGGCGACCCCGTCGTAGTCGCTCACGGTGTCCGCGACGACCTCGTCCCAGAAGGGCATCGAGTGGATGATGCCGTTGGACTTCGTCGCCGACACGAGCCGCCCCGACCTCGTTCGCGCCAGTTCGGCGGCGAAACGGGCGGTCCGTTCGATTCCGGCACGAGTGAACACCGCCTGCTGCGAAGCCGTCTCCTCGGGGCGGCCACGGTAGGAGCGGCCGCCGATCTCGGAGTACTCGCCTTCCACGTTCTCCCGTACGACCATCACGTCCAGGCCCCCGGCGTCGCGCAGCGGAGAGGTGATGCCGGGCAGCAGCCGGACCGGCCGGAGGTTGATGTACTGGAGGAACTCCCGGCGGATCGGGATGAGCAGGCCCCACAAGGTGACATGGTCGGGCACATCCGGGGTGCCCACCGCGCCGAGGAAGACGGCGTCGCCGTCGGCGAGTTGGTCCAGCCCGTCGGAGGGCATCATCGCACCGTCGGCGAGATACCTCTCGGACCCCCAGTCGCGTTCCCGCCACCGTATGGTGAAGCCCTCGTCCCGCGCCACGGCGTCGACGCAGCGCATCGCTGCCGGAACAACCTCCTTGCCGATGCCGTCACCGGCGATGACGTCGACGGTGTACGTGCGACTCATGGGCGCATTTCCTTGCTCTTCGGGGGAGTTTGCGACACCGACGCTAATCACCGGCTCCGGCGTGGCCTATTGGACGGCTCCCCAAGCACATCCCCTGCATTGGGAGAGCTCACAAACCCGTCAGCGGGCGCGGCCACGCCTGGCCAGCAGCGGCATCACGGGCCAGCGTGTGTGATCGTGGACCGAGCCGGCCCGCCGCAGGGTGAGGAAGGAATGCGTTTCGAACTTGCCGCGGCCGTGGTGAGGTGGGCGGCGGCCGTGGAGCTGCCGCATCGAGGCTGCGAGGACCTGACGCTGCCCGGCCCGGTGAGCTGGGCGACAGCTACGCGCGCATACTCCCTCTGGCTCACCCCTCGGGCACCGCGAGGTCCGCCATCCAGACGAGCGTAGTTACATCAGCCACATTGACCGCAGCGGCATACCCAATGCGAATCCACGGCCTGCCCACCAAGCAGACCCGTGCCATCGTGGCAAGCTACGAGCCCCGGCTCAAGCGATCGACCGCCATCAGCGGGCCAGGCTCGGCATGTCTTTGTAACTTTCACATGTATCTAGCCGCGTTTTCTCCATCTCCACTGCTGTCCCGGCTGTCGGCCTGAGGTTGTCTGAACGAGTCGTGAATGCCGCAAGGGGAGACATCGAATGGCACAGCGAGATGTGCTGGACGGGACCTCGGATGTGCTGATCGTCGGGGCGGTTCGTCGGCGCTACGTGGCGCGCTGACAGCCCGATGAGCCAGCGCCGATCGGTGCTCGGGCCCAGCAGGCTCCGAGGCCGCCGACAAGAGGGTCGGGGGGACTCACCGCGGCAGGGGTATCGGCATCGGTGACCGCCGAACCGCTTCCCGTCACCGGCCTGTGGGTGGGGATGGGCACCGAGCCCGCCGACGGATGCCGCCCCTCGCGGGCGAAAGACACAGGAGAGAACGATCGTGACTTCATCCCATATCATCGCCGGCCTGACCGAGGAGCACCTCGAACTGCGCCAGCTGGTCAGGCAATTTGTCGACGAGCGCGTCGTACCGGTCGCCAGCGAGCTCGAATCCAAGGACGAGTACCCTGACGACCTGATCCCCGCACTGGCCGGCCTTGGCATGTTCGGCATCACCGTGAGCGAGGAGTACGGCGGGTCGGCGGTCGACTACGTCAGCTACGGCCTGATCTTCGAGGAGCTCGCGCGCGGCTGGATGGGGCTGGCCAGCCTCGTCTACACCACGAGCTCAGGCGGCTACCTCATCGACGCATTCGGCACAGCCGAGCAGAAGCGCCGCTTCCTGCCTGACATGGTCGCCGGCAGACGGATGAGCGGCATCGCACTGACCGAGCCGTCGACCGGAAGCGACCTCAAGCAGATCAAGCTCACCGCGCGGCGCGACGGCGACAACTACATCCTCAACGGGACCAAGGTGTTCATCACCCACGCGCGTCACGCGAACCCGCTCGTGACGCTGGTGAAGACGGACCCCAGCATCGAACCTGCGCACCGCGGCGGGATCAGCCTGATGCTGGTCGAGCAGAACACCCCGGGGCTGAGCTTCGGCAGTGACTTCAAGAAACTCGGCCACCGTGGTCTGGAGCTCTGCGAGGTCATCTTTGACAATGCCGTCGTACCGGCCAGCAACCTGCTCGGAGAGAAGGAGGGCGAGGGTTTCTACCAGATGATGGCAGCGCTCGACCGCGGTCGGATCTACATGGCCGGAGCCTCTACGGGGATGGCCCGTGCCGCCCTCGAGCACGCGCTCGTCTACGCCAAGCAGCGCGAGACGTTCGGTAAACCCATCGCCGAGCACCAGGCCATCCAGATGAAGCTGGCCGACATGGCGATCAAGGTCGAGGCATCCCGACTGCTCTACATCAACGCCGCGCTCAACACCGAGGCCAACGGCAGGGCGAGCGCGGAGTCGGGTATGGCCAAGGTGTTCGCCGCCGAGGCGGGCATCGAGGTCGTCTATGACGCGATGCGGATCCACGGCGGCTACGGCTACATCACTGAGTTCCCCATCGAGCGCTATCTGCGCGACTCACTGCTCATGCCGATCGGCGAGGGGACCAACGAGATGCTCCGCCTCATCGTGGCCAAGGAGATGCTCAACGGCGCCTGACGCCGCCCGCCCGGCGACCCAGGTCGTCCACTCGTTCTCACACTGGTTCAAGGACGCCGGCCAGTTCGTCGTTGGTGTGGGTTTGGGTGGGGACCTTGCTGATGTCAGGCTGTGGGCCGGTGAACTTGACGCTCTGCATGCGCGGTCCTTGCACAGGTTCAACCTGGTTGTGCCGCTGTAGCGTAAGAACGGATGGACGCTGGCGGAGGAGGCCGGGCATGCGGGTCCCGATCGCATTCACCGGCTGTTGAACCGGATCGAGTGGGACGCCGACGAGGTTCTGAACGACGTACGCGACTACATCGTCGAACACCTCGGAGACCGGGATGCCGTCCTGATCGTCGATGACACCGGCTTCCTGAAGAAGGGCATCCGTTCGGCCGGGGTGCAACGGCAGTATTCCGGGACTGAGGTTCCCCCGAGATGCGGAGGGTGCTGACAGAGGGTCAGATGGTTCTCATGAGAGGAACATCGACCATGGCTGCCCCCAGGAAGTACTCGTTGGA
>NZ_JARGEE010000769.1:0-2078 GCF_033794485.1 Streptomyces sp. MB09-02B | reverse complement strand
AGTCTGGTCGGCGGGGGTTTCTGACGCGGGCTTGCGCCCCCGCCGCCCCTACCCGTCCCATCCTCGGCAAGGGGCTGCGCCCCTTCGACCCCCAGGCGTCCGTCCGGTGGGGGCTGGTCGCGCAGTTCCCCGCGCCCCTGAAAGGCCTACGGCCATCTCGGGGCGAAAAAGCAGGGGCGCAGCCCCGCTTTTTCAGGGGCGCGGGGAACTGCGCGAGAAGCCCCGCCGGACCCGCACCCGAACGACGGCCTCCCCCGCCCCCTACAACCCGAGGCCCGTCAACAGCGTCGGAACATCGACGGACGTCAGCGGGGTCAAGGGACTCTCCTGCCCCCTACCCCCCTCCGCAGCGCCCTCGTCGTGTACGGCCAGCACGGACCCGCCCCGCTCGACCTCCGCCTCCGCCTCCGGCGTCGCGTCCGGCGTCGGCGTGTCCGGCTTCTGTGGTCCCGGCGCCGGGGAGTCCTCGCCGGCGTCCGGTTCCTCGGAGACCGGCTCGGTCTCGGGCGTCGGTGCCTCGGAGCCGGAGACGGAGAGGGACTCGGGGCTGGCGGTCACCCCGTCGGTGAGCCAGCGCTGCTTGGTGGAGTTGTCCCGGACCTTGACGACGACGTCCGACTTGGGCTCCGAGTCGATGGGGGCCATGGCGAGCCCTTCGCCCCACCGGGGCAGCAACTCGCCCTGGACGGTGAAGTCGTAGCGGACGTCGTCACCGCGCTCAGAGTGTTCGCCCGCGCATTTGCCGAGGACGACGACACCGGCGTCCACCTGGGAGTCCAGGCAGAGCTCGGGGTTGGCGACACTGCGCAGCAGACCGTCCTCCTCGTAGGACCACTTCTGGGTCCAGCCGGAGTCGCACACCGCGAGTTCGGTCGAGGCACCCTTGACCGCCTTGCCGCCCTGGATGTCGAGGCACAGGTCGGCGGCCTGGTTGCGCAACCGGGTCTGCTGGGGTGCCGTGGGCCGTCCGGCCGAGGCCGGCGGGGTCGGCGAAGCGCTGCCCCTCGTGGCCTCGTTGCCGGTGTCCGGCGCCGTGGCGACGCCCCCGGTGGCACTGGTGGAGGCGGTGGGGTCCGCCCCGCTGCCGTCGTCCGAGAGGAACGCGGCGCCCAGGATGGCCGCGAGCAGGGCGCCCGAGGAGACGCCTACGGTGATCAGGGCCCGGGGGTTGCGTGCTCCCGAGGTCAGCCGGCGGCGCTGCGCGGGGATCTGGGAGAGCAGCCGGTGACGGCCGCCGCTCCCCGGACGTCTGGACGTGCCCTTCTGCGGCATCCGGCCGGGCCGGGAGTCGAGATAGCGCCGGGCGCCCCAGCCGAGGACGGCTTCGGCGATGACCCCGCCCAGTCCGCCCTCGAAATGGCTGAGTTGCTCGGCCGCGTAACGGCAGTACCGGCACTCCAGCAGATGCTGCTGGACGTCCGGCAGTAGAGCACCGCCCCGGCGAATGGGCACGTCCAGCAGCCGGTTGTAGAAGCGGCAATCCTTGGACGGCGCGAGTTCCCGGTGGGCGCGGACGCAGCCTTCACGGAATTTGTCGCGGGCCTGCTCCAGGGTGGCGACCGCGCTGTCGGCGTCCAGCCCCAGCAGACCAGTGGGTATGGTTATCGTTTCGGCTTCTACTTCGGTGTGCCACAGCAGGCACTGGGCGACCGCGGGGAGGGCCTGGAATGAGCGCTCGATCAGCTTGCGGTTTTCGGGCGTCATGGACTTCGCCGCCCGCATACCGCGCCCACCGGCGGGCTTGCGCAGATCCGGCAGCACGCCGGAGACGCCTCCTTCCGCGGACCACTCCTTGACCGTGTCGCGCGCGGCCACCAGCAGCCGGGGCCGCAGGGCCACACCCGACTCACCCCGCATCAGCCCGTCGAGCACCCGGTGGAAGGCGGTGGCGGTGACCATCGAGGCGACCTGCGACTGGGTGGCGAGGCAGATCGCCGCGTAGTCGTAGGTCGACTGCCAGTGCCGCGCCATCAACAGGGCAACGGGATCGCCTGTTCCGCCCTCCGGCCATCCCCTCAGCCGGGCGGCGAGAGTCTCGTCGGACTCTCCGGGCACCGGGCCGGGGGCGGGCGGAAAAG
>NZ_JARGEE010000768.1:0-2080 GCF_033794485.1 Streptomyces sp. MB09-02B | reverse complement strand
CGCCGAAACCGCCGGCCGGCGGTTTCGGCGCCCCGACGCCCCCGCCGCAGGGCCCGCCCGCGCCGGCCCCGGGTTACGGCTACCCGCAGACGCCCCCGCCGCAGCAGCCCGGTTACGGCTACCCGGGCCAGCCCGGTCATCCCGGCCAGCCCGGTCATCCCGGCCAGCCGGGTGCCTACGGCCACCCGCAGCCCGGCCCGTACGGCCAGCAGCCGCAGCCCGGCCCCTACGGGCAGCAGCCCTACGGCTACCAGCCGCAGACCATGCCGATGCAGCCGCAGGTGGGGCACGCCCCCGGCGGCCCCGGCGGTCCCGGCGGCAAGAAGAAGGTGAACTCCGCGGCGATCATCATCACCGCGGCGGTCGCGGCCATCGCGCTCATCGTCGGCGGCGGCGTCTACATCGCCACGTCCAACGGCGGCGACGACAACGGCAAGAAGGACACCGCCAGTTCGGAGGGCACCTCCGGCGGCAAGGACGACACCAAGAGCGACGACGGCGGCGGTTCCTCGTCCGGCGGCGGTTCGTCCTCCGGTGGCGTGGAGATCCCGACCACGGCGCAGGAGAAGGCACCGTCCAGTACCAGCGCGAAGATCCTCTTCCAGGTGCCCGCGCACGAGGTCAAGGAAAAGCTCCAGATCGACAGCGTCAAGGGCTCCTGGCTGACGAAGACCACGTACGCCAAGTCCGCGCTCAACAAGATCGTCGGCTACGAGCCGGACAGCGGCAAGCCCAAGTGGACGCTGGACCTGGCCGGCCAGACCTGCGCGGGCTCCCGTGAGATCACCACCGAGGGCATCGCCGTCGTGGTGACCGAGGCGGCCAAGCGCAAGAACAACGACGACCGCCAGCCCTGCACCGAGGTCACCGCGTTCAACGTCGAGACCGGCAAGGAGGTGTGGACCAAGAACGCCGACCTCAGCGGCAGCAAGGTGCCGTTCGGCGAGGTCACCATCTCCGGTACGACGGTCGCCGCGGCCGGCGGCTACTCCGGTGGCGCCGCGTTCGACGTCAACTCCGGCAAGGTGCTGTGGTCGCCGAAGGCCGGGCAGTGCACCGACGAGGGCTACGCGGGCGGCGCCCAGCTGATCGCCGTCCGCAAGTGCGGCGACTACGGCAGCGAGACCTTCGAGATCCAGCTGCTCGACCCCAAGTCGGGCAGCGTCAAGTGGACGTACAAGGTGCCCTCCGGCATCCAGCGCGCCAAGGTCATCTCCACCAACCCGGTCGTCTTCGGCGTGGTGACGGGCAGCGACGTCCCGCTGACCGGCACGACCGACATCTTCTCCCTCGACGAGAAGGGCAAGCTGCGCGCCAAGATCTCCATCCCGGACGACAAGTACGACTACGAGTGCCCGGTCCGCGGGGTCTGGGCCTGCAAGGGCATCTACGTCGGCAACGACAAGGTGTACATGCCGACCAAGAGCCACGACGGCACCGGCGCCTACAGCTCCACCAACGAGATCGTCTCCTTCTCGCTGGCGACGGGGAAGTCCACCGGTGACCGCGTGGACGCGGGCGACGACCACGAGCTGTTCCCGATCCGGATGGACGGGCCGAACATCATCGCCTACAAGGACGGCCCCTACGACAAGGGTGCCCAGGTCGTCTCCATCGACGGCAAGACGCTGAAGCAGACCAAGCTCCTGGAGACCCCGGCCTCCGAGTCGGTGCTCCGCGCGATCAGCGCCATGACGCCGACGATGAGCGAGATGCTCTACACCGACGGACGCTGGTTCATCGGCTCGGAACTGGTCAGCAAGCCGTACTCGGACGACGAGAAGGAGTACACGGCGCTCGGTTTCGGGGCGAAGTAACCCCACGCGCCCCCTCGGCCTCGTTCCACGGCCCCGCCCCAGCTCAGGGGCGGGGCCGTGCACGTATCCCTCATCACGCTCGAATCGGAGGGAATTTCGGTAATCCGGGCACTTCTCTCCCGTAGGGGGAGCGCAACGTCGAACAAGCGTGTAGCTTCCGGGGGCATGAGAGCGGGGTGGCCGACACGGAAGTCGGGGGGCTTCTGTCCGTGAGGACCGGTGGGCAGCCATAGTGGGCAACCATCTGGGGGGATCGGGGGGAC
>NZ_JARGEE010000767.1:0-2088 GCF_033794485.1 Streptomyces sp. MB09-02B | reverse complement strand
GCCGAGTCCGCACTGCCCGCCGACTCCGCGGAGGCCGCCGAGTGGGGCGGGGCCGGCTGTCCGGGCTCGGCGGCCTCCGCGGAGTCGGCGGGCAGTGCGGACTCGGCGGGCGGTGCGGGGTGCGCGCCCGCCGGGACGGGTTCCGGCTCGCGCACCACGGGCTCCGGCCGCGGCTCCGTCCGGCGCGCGGGCTCCGGTGCGCGCCGCTCCACCAGACGGCGCAGGAGAGGTCGCAGAAGCTCCCCCACCAGAAGGGCGAGGAGCAGGTACAGAGCGAGGGCGAGCCACATGAAGCCCGGCCAGGTCAGCGTCTGCTGCAGCCAGAAGGGCGCGTGCACGCGTTCGGCGGCGAAGCCGGCGACCATCAGCACCGGTCCCGCGATGAACACCGCCGTGCCCACCCGTCTGGCCGGGCCCGGCCCGCGTGTCGTGTCGCGCACCAGGCGGCGCCACGCGTACCAGTGCAGCGCGCCGAAGAGGGCCAGCACCAGCAGGAGCACCAGGACGAAGACGACGATCATCACGAGGCACTCCCGGTGGCGGACCGGCGAAGGGCGCGCATCCCGCGCAACCCGATGACCCCGATGACCGTCCCCAGAACAAAGGAGACGACGGCCAGCGTCAGATGCACCCAGAAGTACGCCGTCGGATCACCCGCGTCGTCGAACGCGAGCCCGCTGCCGTCCTTCCAGAGGTTTTTGACGAAAGTGATCCAGATGACCCAGCTCCACACCCCGAAGGCGAGCAGGAACCAGGAGAGGGGGCGGCTGAGCTTCATGCGTTCAGTATCGCCGCCGACCGTCCGGGTATCGCGCCGGGGTGCGTGCGGGGGCGTGAGCAGGAGCGAGAGCGCCACGGAGCGCTCCAGTGGGATTTACCGGTCGGAGCCATGTACTTTCTCGATCGTGCCCGCCTCCAAGAAGACCGTCAGGCGCCCCCTGCTGGTCACCTCAGCCACCCTGTTGTCCCTTTCCCTGGCCTCACTGCCGATGCTGACGGCCGGCCCGGCGTTCGCGGCGAAGCCGTCGCCCAGTCCGAGCGCCACGCCGTCCGCGACTCCCCCGCCGAACATGTCGACCGTCGGCGGCGAACTGTTGGGCCGGCCCGGTACCCAGGCCAGTCTCGGCAGCGACGCGCCCGTGCTGCCCAAGGGCATCAGCGCCCGCTCCTGGATCGTCGCCGACGCCGATACGGGCGAGGTGCTCGCCGCGCACAACGCGCACTGGCGGCTGGCCCCGGCGAGCACGCTGAAGATGCTGTTCGCGGACACGCTGCTGCCGAAGTTCGACAAGAACGACAAGCACAAGGTCGCCGCAGCCGATCTGGCGGGCGTGGGCGCCGGCTCCAGCATGGTCGGCATAAAGGAGGACGAGACGTACACCGTCAACGACCTCTGGCTCGGCGTCTTCCTTCGCTCCGGCAACGACGCGGTGCACGTCCTGTCAGCCATGAACGGCGGGGTGAAGAAGACCGTGGCGGACATGAACGCGCACGCCGAGGAGCTCCAGGCCCTCGACACGCACGTGGTCAGCCCGGACGGCTACGACGCCAAGGGGCAGGTGTCGTCCGCGTACGACCTGACCCTGATGGCCATGTCGGGGCTGCGGAAGGAGGAATTCCGGAAGTACTGCTCCACCGTGCGGGCGAAGTTCCCCGGCGAGACGAAGAAGGGCAAGAACGGCAAGAAGAGCCGTTCGTCCTTCGAGATCCAGAACACCAACCGGCTGCTCACCGGGGACAGCGGTCTCGACTCCTACCAGGGCATCGCGGGTGTGAAGAACGGCAACACCACGAACGCGGGCGCGACCTTCACCGGAGTCGCCCAGCGGGGCGAACGGGCCCTCCTCGTCACCGTCATGCATCCGGAGAAGGACGAGCACAACCAGGTTTACAAGGAGACCGCGAGCCTCCTCGACTGGGGGTTCAAAGCGGCGGGCAAGGTGACGCCGGTGGGCGAGCTGGTGCCGCCGAAGAGCGCGGACACCTCCGGCGGGGGTGCCGGCGAGCCGAGTGCGCAGCCGGGGGCGACGGCGTCCGCGTCGGCGTCGGCCTCCGGCGGGGCGGGCGGGAAGTCGGTCGCCGCGGGTG
>NZ_JARGEE010000766.1:0-2098 GCF_033794485.1 Streptomyces sp. MB09-02B | reverse complement strand
CACCCGACAACGCACCCCCCGGGCCCCCGAACCTAGGTCGCGTCGTAGTCCTCCCCGGCGTGATTCTCGGCCGACTTCTCCGGCACAGCCGCACCCTGCCCCTCGGGGAGCTCCGCCGCCAACGCCGCCGCAGCCCGCACCAGCGGCAGCGCCAGCAGCGCGCCCGCGCCCTCGCCGACCTTCACCCCGTGGTCGAGCAGCGGCTCGATGGCCATCCGGTCGAGCGCCTTGGCCTGCGCCGGCTCCCCACTGCCCTGCCCGGCCAGCCACCAGTCCGGCGCCCGGAACGCGACCCGCTGGGCGACCAGCGCACACGCCGCCGACACCACGCCGTCCAGGATCACCGGCGTCTTGCGCACCGCGCTCTGCAGCAGGAACCCGGTCATGGCGGCGAGATCCGCCCCGCCCACGGTCGCCAGCAGCTGCAACTGGTCCCCGAGCACCGGCCGGGCCCGCCGCAGGGAGTCCCGTACGGCCGCGCACTTGCGCATCCACGCCAGATCGTCGATCGCCCGCCCACCGCGCCCGGTCACGACGGACGCGTCGGTCCCGCACAGCCCGGCGACGAGGACCGCCGCCGCCGTGGTCCCGCCGACACTCACATCACCGAGGACGACGAGGTCGGTACCGGAGTCCGCCTCCTCGTCCGCGAGGGCGACGCCCACCCGGAACGCGGCCTCCGCTTCCTCCGCCGTCAACGCGTCCTCGACGTCGATACGCCCGGACCCGCGCCGCACCCGATGCCGTACGACCTCGGCGGGCAACGCCTCAGGGTCGCAGTCCAGCGCGAGATCCACCACGCGGACGGGTACGTCGAGCTGCCGGGCCAGCACCGCCACCGGGCTGCTGCCGTCGAGGACGCCCCGCACCAGCTGGTCCGCGGTGCCGGCGGCCCGCGCGGAGACGCCGAGTTCGGCGATCCCGTGGTCGCCCGCGAACAGCAGCACCCGGGGCCGTTCGATCGGCCGCACCGGCACGGCCGACTGCGCCGCCGCCAGCCACTCACCCAGTTCGTCGAGGCGGCCCAGCGCCCCGGGCGGCACGATCTGCCTCTCCCGCCGCGCCTCGGCGTCGCGGCGCACCCCACCGTCGGGGCGCTCGATCAGATCGGTGAAGTCGTCGAGATTAAGCGAGCTCATTCGCCGAACAGTACCGGCAGGGATCGAACACGACCGCGCCACACCGGGGGCCCCGTGACGCACGAACGTCCCACCGCGCCACCGGCACGTCATTGCGCCGAGGAGCGGGCCCACGTACGTACCTTTTTGGGGCGAATGTCCCTACCTCGCCCAGGAGCCGCCATGTCCCCCACCCCGCGGCCGGAGCCCGGCCCCCTCGCGGGACTCGACCCCTTCCACGAACCGCGCCGGGACGACTGCCCATGGTGCGGCTCGCGGCAACTGCGTACGCGGGTGCGCGCGCCGGAGGGACGGCGGCGCACGCCGGGCACGTTCGTGGTGGACGAGTGCCGGGACTGCGCGCACGCCTTCCAGAACCCCCGGCCCACGACGGACGGGCTGCTGCTCCGGTATCACCAGCACGCCGCCGAGGACGACCTCGGCGCGGACCCCGTCGGCAGACGGCGCCGCCGACATCTGCGGGGCGCCGCCCGCGCGCTGCTGCCGTACCCCGAACCGGAGAGCTGGCTCGACGTCGGCACCGGACACGGCCACTTCCCGGAGGCCGCGCGCGAGATCCACCCGTACACCTCCTTCGACGGCCTCGACCCGACCCCGCGCGTCGACCGGGCCTGGGAGGCCGGGCGCGTGGAGGAGGCGTACCGGGGCCTGCTCACCGACCCGGAGATCAGCGCGCGGCTGCGCGCCCGCTACGACGTGGTGAGCATGTTCCACCACCTCGAACACGCCGCCGACCCCCGCGAGGAGCTCCGTGCCGCCCGCGCGGTGCTGCGTCCCGGCGGCCTTCTCCTGCTCGAAGTCCCGGACCCGGCCCGCCCGTTCGGCGCCCTGTCCGGCAGGAACCGCCGCCTGTGGAAGCCGCACGACCGCCCCCGCCCCCTGCACCTCGTGCCCCTGCGCAACCTGCTCGCCGAACTGAGCTCCCTGGGCTTCGAAATCCGCACGGCCCGCCCGTGCAC
>NZ_JARGEE010000765.1:0-2120 GCF_033794485.1 Streptomyces sp. MB09-02B | reverse complement strand
CGCCGTCACCGCCCAGCATCCGCGCCGAGACGAACCCCCCACCCGCGACGAACACGAGGGAGGCGGCGACCAGAACGGCCCGCCGCCGCAAGCGCCTACCGGCCCCACCTCCATGCCCACCGTCGAGAGGCGGCGCGGACACGCCACGGTCATCGGCGACACCTGTGCCCGTAGTCGTGCCTGAGCCGGGGGTGGTGCCGGTGCCGGAGTTGGAGCCGGGATCTGTGCCGGTGCCGGTGCCGGAGTTGGACCCGTCTCCAGCGCCGCCGGTGCCCGGGGCCGATCCTGCCCCCGTGCCGCCCTCCCCCGCGCCGGAGTTCTCGGCGTTGCCCCGTCCCGTGTTCGTGTCGCCGCCGTAGCCGCCGCCGTGGTCGCTGCCGTGGTCGTCGCCGGGTCGGCCGGTGCCCGGGACGGCAGCCCACCCCGCCCCCTGTCTCTCCTTCTCCTTCTCCCTTTCCCGCTCTCTTTCCCGCTGGGTCGGTATGAAGGTCTGGGTGTCGTACGAGGCGGCCACGGACCGGAGTTCGTGCATCAGCTCGTCCGCCGTGGGCCGGTCCTCGGGCTCCTTCGCGAGGCAGGCGCGGACGAGCGGCGCGAGGTTGCCGGGTACGCCGGTGAGGTCCGGCTCGTCGTGGACGACCTGGTAGGCGACGACGTAGGGGCTGTCGGAGTCGAAGGGGCCGCGCCCGGTGGCCGCGTGCACGGTCACCGAACCGAGGGCGAAGATGTCGGCGGCGGGCCCGACCTCCCTGGGCCGCCGGAACTGCTCGGGGGCCATGAACGGCGGTGTACCGATCAACTTCCCGGTCTCCGTGCGCAGTTCACTGTCCTTCGGCCGGGAGATACCGAAGTCGATGACCTTGGGGCCGTCCTCGGCGAGCAGCACGTTGCTGGGCTTGAGATCCCGGTGCACCACACCGGCGCGGTGGATGTCGCGCAGGGCCTCCGCGAGTCCGGCCATCAGCCGCCGCAACTGTCCAGGCGGCATGGGCCCGTTCCGCTTGACGTGCTCGGCGAGGGTCGGGCCGGGGATGAAGAGGGTGGCCATCCAGGGCCGGGGGCTGTCGGTGTCGGCGTCCACGACAGGCGCGGTGAAGGCACCGCTGACCCGCCGGGCGGCGGCCACCTCCTGCCGGAAACGCCCTCTGAACTCTGGGTCCTTGGCGAACTCGGCATGCACCACCTTCACCGCGAGCCGCAGCCCCGAGGTCGAGGTGGCCAGATGGACGACGCCCATGCCGCCGGAACCCAGACACGACTCCAGACGGTACTGACCGGAGTACTCGGGAAGTTCCGCTTCCGCTCCCGACCCGGTGCCCCGCTGCGGTGCCATGGGTCCACCCCCGTGCTGTTTCGGCCGCCCCCGCGACGCTCGGAGCCTAGTCGATGACACGTACGGGACAGAGGCGGCTTGCTAGCCTTCACGTGCGAAAGACGCACAGGTGTGTGTGTCCTGATTCAGGGGTATCAAAGGGTCCCCATGGCTTGCATGGGGACCAAACGGGGTTCGAAGGCGTTTTAAACGGGGGGAGTTCAGCCATGTCTGTCGAGCATGCCGAAGAAATCACGGGTGACGGCGAAGGGGAGCAGGCCGCGACGGTGACGGCCACCGCGGCCGCGGTCACGGCAGCCGTCCGGTACTACTCGGTCGCGCCGGGCGTCCGCGTCAACGTCCGCAGCGGCCCGAGCACGAGTTACGGCATCGTCCGCGTCCTCTCCGAGGGCGCCAGGGTGCCGATCTACTGCCAGACCCCGGGCCAGACCATCTCCGGTCCGTACGGCACCACCAACGTCTGGGACAACATCGACGACGGCCAGTACATCTCCGACGCCTACGTCTACACAGGCAGCGACGGCTACGTGGCCGGCCGCTGCGGCTGACCTGAGGCGGGACGGCCGAAGAGCACACGGGGAGAGGGAGTGCTTCCGGTTCCGGTCTGATCGCCGGGACGGTCGCGAGGCTGAGCGAGGCGGCGGGCTCGGGGGCGCGCCAGGTGCGGGCCGGTGCCGGAGGCGTACGTGAGGCCGACCGACGGCCGGGCCGTGCCGGGCGCCTCCGGCTGCGGGCTGGTGCCTGGGGCGGCGGGAGGCGACTCGGGTGGGGCGGCCCGGTCACGGGG
>NZ_JARGEE010000764.1:0-2121 GCF_033794485.1 Streptomyces sp. MB09-02B | reverse complement strand
GGGCCGCCTGGGCTGATCACCGGGCCGGGACGGGGAACCGGGGCGCGCTGCCCGGCCCGGCCCGGTGATCAGCCCAGGCGGCCCAGGAAGGCCTCCAGCGCCTTGTTGAACTCCACCGGGCGCTCCAGGTTCGGCAGGTGGGCGGCGCCCTCGATGACGTGGAGGGTGGAGTCGGGGAGGGCGGCGTGCATGGCCTCGGCGTCGGAGACCGGGGTGTACTCGTCGTCGGCGCCCACGACGACCAGTGCCGGGACGGTGACGCGGGTGAGCAGCTCGCGGTAGTCGGGGCGCTCGGCCCGGCCGCGCAGGGCCGCCGCGGCGCCCTCGGGATCGGTGGCCGTCATCATGCGGCGCACCTGGGCCGCGACCTCCGCGTCGGCATACGGCGCCACCATCTTGAACAGCACCTCGTCGGCGTACCCCGCCATACCCTCGCGCAGCAGCCGGTCGGCCATGGCGTTCCGGGTCCGCCTGCCCTCCTCGGTCTCGGCGGCCGGGAAGGTGTCCGCGAGGAGGAGGCCGCGGACGCGGTGCGGGAACAGGCGGTAGCACTCCATCGCGATCTGGCCGCCCATGGAGAGGCCGCCGAGGACGAACTCCGGAACCCCCAGGTCGTCCAGGAGTGCCGCGATGTCCTCGGCGAAGGCGGAGAGCGGGGTGACGCCCGGGACGACGGGGGACCGGCCGTAGCCGCGCAGGTCGGGGGCGATGACGCGGCGGGAGGCGGAGAACTCGCTGATCTGCGGGTGCCACATCGTGCGGTCGAAGGGGTGGCCGTGGACGAGGACGAGGGGGAGGGGGAGGCGGGCCGGCCGGCCTGCGGGAACGGATTCCCCTTTGTCCTCGTATGCGAGGAAGGTGGTCATGGAATCGACCCTAGGGCGCCCCAACTCCTCGGTGCAATAAGATCTTTGCCCTCGGTGCAATGTGGTGGCGTGGCGGACGCGGAGAGGGAAGAGGCGAAAAGGGCACTCGTGGAGGCAGGACGCGGAGAGGGAACGCGCGGAGGCAGGAAGCAGGGACGAGGGGCGGGGAAGACCGTGGCCGACTACCGGCGTATCGCCGATCGCATCGCGGACGACATCGCCGACGGGCGGCTGCAGCCCGGTGACCGGCTGCCGCCGCAGCGGGTGTTCGCGCGGCGGCGGGGGATCGCCGGGTCGACCGCCGGGCGGGTGTATGCGGAACTGGTGCGACGCGGACTGGTGGTGGGGGAGGTCGGGCGCGGGACGTTCGTACGGGCGGCGCCGACGGCACCGGCCGGGCAGGCGCTGGCCGAGCCGGCGGGCTCGGCACCGGTGAACCTGGAGCTCAACTACCCCTCCGCGCCCGGTCAGTCGGAACTGCTGGCCACCGGGCTGGCGCCGTTGCTGCGGCCGGACGTGCTCACGGACGCGCTGCGCACGGCCCCCGCGACCGGTACGGCCGCAGCACGCGAGGCGGCGGCCGGCCTGCTCGCCACCGCCGGCTGGCGCCCGGACCCGGGACGGTTCCTCTTCGCCGGGAACGCCCGCCAGGCCATCGCCGCCGCCCTCGCCCACCTCGTACGGCCCGGGGGGCGCGTCGGCGTCGAGTCCCTCACGTATCCGCTGGTCAAGGGGATCGCCGGTCGGCTGGGGGTGACCCTGGTGCCGCTCGCGACGGACGGGGAGGGCCTCCGGCCGGAGGCCGTGGCCGCCGCGCACCGGGCGGCGCCCCTGTCGGCGGTGTACGCACAGCCGACGCTGCACAATCCGACGTCCGTGACGATGGGGGCGGGGCGCCGGGCCGAACTCGCACGTGTGGTGCGGGAGTTGGACCTACCGGTGATCGAGGACCGGATCTGGTCGTTCCTGGCGGGCGCTGATACGGGCGCTGATACGGGCGCTGATACGGGCGCTGATACGGGCGCTGATACGGGCGCTGATACGGGTGCTGATACGGGCGCGGATGCGGATGCGAGCGGGGGCGTCGGTGGTGCGGGGGTGCTGCCGCCGTTGGCCGCGTACGCGCCGGAGCGGGTGTTCGTCGTGGACGGGCTGTCCAAGCGGGTGGCGCCGGGGCTGACGGTCGGGTTCCTGGTGGTGCCGGAGGGGCGGGTCGCGGGGGCGGCGGACGCGTTGCGGTCGGGCGGCTGGGTGG
>NZ_JARGEE010000763.1:0-2121 GCF_033794485.1 Streptomyces sp. MB09-02B | reverse complement strand
TGCGGGACCTCGGCACCGCCCCCCGCCGCATCCCCGAACACCCGTACGCGGCCGCTGCGTTGTTGCGCTCGACCCTCGCGCCCACCCGCACCCTGATGGTCCTGGACGACGCCGCGACCGCCGCCCAGGTGCGCCCCCTCCTCCCGGCGGGTCCCGGCTGCGCGGTCATCGTGACGAGCCGTTCGCCGCTCACCGCGCTGGACGGCGCCCACCGCTTCCCGCTCGCCCCGCTGTCGGACGACGAGAGCGCGGCCCTGCTGCGGGCCGCCTCGGGCCGCGCGGCGGGCCTGGATGCCGCGCACCCGCTCGTCGAACTCACCGGCCGCCTCCCGCTCGCCCTCCGCGTGGTCGCGGCCCGCCTCGCCGCCCGGCGCGCCCTCACCCCGGACGCGCTGGCAGGCCAACTGGCCGCCACGGAAAGCCGGTTGCAGCACCTCGAATACGACGACCTGAGCGTCCGCCGCTCCCTCGCCGTCGCCCACGAAGCCCTGCGCGCCTCCCACCGCGAGGCCGACCGCGACGCCGCGCACGCCCTGCGTCGCATCGGCGCCCTCGACCTTCCCGCCTACGGCGCACCCCTCCTCGCCCGCCTCACCGGTACCGACGAGTTCCGCGCGGAGGCCGCCCTCGACCGCCTCGTCGACGTGGCCCTCCTGGAGGAGACGACGTACGGCCGGTACGTCCCCCACGACCTCGTCCGCCACTTCGCCCGCGAACTCGCGGGCTCGACCACCCCCACCGAGACCGCCGCGGCCGTGGAGCAGGCCCTGCGCTGGTACACCGGACGGGCCCGGCAGAGCCTGCTGGTGATGCTGCCTCCGGGGTACGAGCGCGACGAACGCCTCCGTACGAGGATGTCGCCGGCCGCCGTTGCGGAACCCCCCGTCGCGGAACCCCCTGGTGCGGAACCGCCCACGGAACCGCCCTTCACCTCCGCCGAGGAGGCCTTCGCGTGGGGCGACCGCGAACTCCCCACCATCGTCGCCCTGGTGGAGCGCTGCGCCCGCGACCACGGCGACGGCGGCACGGGAGTGGTGCGCGGTGCCGGAGGCGCGGTCGGTACGGGGGGCACCGGTTCGGCGGCGGCACTCGTCCCCACCCTGGTCCGCCACCTCTTCCCCTACCTGCACCGAGGCGGCCGGCTCGCCGAACTGGACGTGCTCGGACGGCACGCGCTGAACGTCGCGAGGTCCCTCGGGGACGACGAGGCCGAGGCGTTCGCCCTCACCGACCGCGCGGGGCTGCACTTCATGTCCGGCCGGGCCTCGGAGGCGCTCGCCCTCAACGACGAGGGCCTGAAACTGTGGCGCCGCCTCGGAGTGGTGTCGTGCGTACGGCGCTGCCTGAACAACCGGGGGCTCGTGCTGGAGAGCCTCGGCCGGTACGAGGAGAGTGAGGAGACGCTCCGGCAGAGCCTGGAACTGTCCCGGCAACTGGGCGACCCGTACGGCGAGGCGGTGACCTTCAGCCACCTCGGCAACCTGTACAAGCACACGGACGCGCGCGCCGCCATCGCCCACCACGAACGGAGCCTGGCGCTGGGGGAGATGGCCGACAGTCTCGTCGTACGGCACACCGCACACTGCAACATCGGCTACGCCCACCTCCGCCTCGGCGAACCGGCCGCCGCCGTACGCAACTTCGAGCAGAGCCTGCGCATCCTCGGCGACGACGAGGACTGGCAGGGCGAGTCCAAGTCCCGGCTCGGCCTGGTACGGGCCCTGCGCGAACTCGGCCGCCCGGGCCGCGCGGCCCAGGAGTGCGACATCCTCCTCGACCTCGCCGAACGCCGCGCCGACCAGTACGCCGTCGGCCTGGCCCGGCACCAGCGGGGGCTGCTGCTCCGCGCCGACGGCCACGAGGAGGAGGCCTACCACGAGTGGGAGCAGGCCCAGGAGATCCTGGACGACACGGACTCGACGGTGGCGACAGACCTGAGAGAACTACTGAAGAACCGCGCGCCGTAGGCTTCGCGCCCCTGCACGGCGGCGCAGCCGCCTTCCAGGGGCGCGGGGACCTGCGCGACCAGCCACGACGATCCCGCAGCCGCCGGCCGACAGACCCTCTCACCCTGGGCCGCGCGGCCCGGGCGGCCGAGTTCGCGCAGGGCCCGTACCAGGC
>NZ_JARGEE010000762.1:0-2147 GCF_033794485.1 Streptomyces sp. MB09-02B | reverse complement strand
CCCCTCCCCCCCCATGGAGCCGGGCCGCCCCGCAGCCGAAGCCCAACCCCGGAGACCCGCCGCCGGAAACGCCCACCAGCCTGCCGAAACCACCGCCCGACCGACCCCCGCCACAGAGGTGGGCCGCCCCGCAGCCGAAGGCGAAGCACGGCCGCCCGGCGACGGGAAGGCCCACCCACCTGCCGAAGCCGACGGCCAGTCGGCGGCCGGGGCGCGCTCCGCCGCCGACGGGGAAGGCCGGGCAGCGTGCTCGCTCTCCGTCTAGCCCGCCGGGCCCACCCCGTGGTCCAGCTCCGTCGGCTTCTCGTGGCCGCGGCCGCCGGCGGCACCGGCTTCCTGCTGCTCTGCGCCCTCGGGCACGCCATGGCCCACCCGCACGCCCCGGCCGGCTCGGTGCTCCGCCTCGCCTGGTGCGTGGCGCCCGCCGCCGCCACCGTGTACTTCGCGGTCACGGTGGCCCGCACCGACCCCGGCACCCGGCCCCGCCCCGGCCTCTCCGCGATCGGCCTCGGTCCCGGCCGGCTCATGGCCATCTCCGCGGTCACCACGGCCCTGTCCACCGTCCTCGGCTCCCTCCTCGCGCTTCTCTTCTTCCTCCATCTGCGCGGCGACCTCACCGGCCTGCCCTTCGACGGCGCGGCCACGGACGCCCTCGCCGCCGGACGGCCCCTGCCCCTCCCGGCCGCGCTCACGCTGCTCGGCGTGGTACCGGCCGTAGCCTCCGTCACCACCGCGCTCGTCCTGCGCCCCAAGGACACCGGGGCCCGCACCACCGGCCCCCGGGCCCGCTTCATGGCGTACGACACCTTCGCCATCGGCCGGCGCACCGCGCCCCCGGCGGGCGCCACCAGGTACGAGGAGGAGCCGGACGAGGAGGGGGCGACCACCCCCGAGGCACAGGAGCCGACGGAACCGCCGGCCCCGCGTCCGGCCCCGAGCGGCCTCCCCTGGGGCATCACCGTGCTCGCCGTCGGCCTCGCCCTGGAGACCTACGCCGGCCGGTCGGGCGACCGCTCCGGCCTCTCCCTCCCCGGCGGCTTCGCCGACAGCCCCGCGGGGGTCCTGGGCGGCTGGCTGCTCACCGCGCTCGGACTGGTCCTCACGGGGCCCGGCCTCACCCACCTCACGGGGCGCCTGCTCCAGTCCGTGCGCCCCGGCGCACTGCGCCTCCTTGCCGGGCGCGTGCTCCAGGAGGAGGCCCGGCGCATCGGTCGCCCGCTCGGCCTGGTGTGCGCGGTGGCCTCCGGCGCGTACGCCATGGTGACGTTGTCCTCAGGCGTGCGCCCCACGGTCGGCCCGCTCACCCTGCTGGGCGCGCTCGTGGTCGCCGGCTGCGCCGTGCTCACCCTCGCGACAGCCGCCGTCGAAGCCCGGCGGGCGCACGCGGACACCACGGCCGCGCTGATGCGGCTGGGGGCGCCCCGCGCCCTGCCCCGGCGGGCGGCCCTGCTCCGCGCGGCCGCCCTGCTCGCCGTGTTCGGCCCCCTGACCTGGACGATCGCCCAGCTGGCGGCACTACCGCTGGCCGCCTGAAAACTCGTACGAAAAAAGTTCGCGAGCGGCGATGAGTTTCGCGGGGGCCCTCGGTCTACCCCTCCGAACAGACCGCAACGGCTACGACGGATACGGGAGCGACCCCGCCATGTACCAGCAGATGATCTTCGTGAACCTGCCCGTGAACGACCTCGACGCCTCGAAGAAGTTCTTCACGGAGCTCGGCTACTCGCTCAACCCCCAGTTCAGCGACGAGAACGCGGCCTCCGTCGTGATCAGCGACACCATCGTGGCGATGCTGCTCACCAAGCCGTTCTACGCGACCTTCACCAAGAAGGAGATCGCGGACGCCACGAAGACCAGCCAGGTGATGCTCTGTCTGAGCGCCGAGAGCCGCGCGAAGGTCGACGAGCTGGTCGAGAAGGCGGTCGCCGCCGGCGGCACCGCCTCGGAGAAGGTCCAGGAGATGGACTTCATGTACGGCCGCGCTTTCGACGACCTCGACGGCCACACCTGGGAGGTCGTGTGGATGGACCCGTCGGCGATCGAGGGCTGAGGATCCCCTTCGTCCACCGCGTACCCCCGCGCCCGTAAGGGGCTGTATCTATAAAACAACTGACGCTGCCGACGAAAAGCCCACAGAAAGAAAGTGG
>NZ_JARGEE010000761.1:0-2152 GCF_033794485.1 Streptomyces sp. MB09-02B | reverse complement strand
ACTCCCTTCCCCTCGACCCCCTGTTCCCTCTTTCCCATGGTTGGGGTTTGTGTTTCTCATCCACGCATTTTTTTGTTTGTATGTCCGGCGTGTTCCGAAGTTCACCACATGGTTTTTCTCAGCGTCGTCGGGGGGTTTTAAGGGTACGGTCCCGTCCCATCCTCGAGGGGCTGCGCCCCTTCGACCCCCACAGTGGCGGTTCGGTGGGGGTTCTCGCGCAGTTCCCCGCGCCCCTGACGGGGCGCGGCTTCGTCCGACCGCAGGAGTTCTGTGTGCAGCCTGCTGAGCACCGGGCCCGGGCTCGTTCCCAGGCGGTCCGCCAGGAGGCGGCGTATCTGTTCGTAGGCGGCCAGGGCCTCCGCCGTGCGGCCGGTGTCGCGGAGGGCGCTCAGGCGGAGGGCCTGGAGGGGTTCGTCGAGTGGGTGGGTGTCGCAGAGGGCGGTGAGGTCGGGCAGCGCGGTGTCGGGGCGGCCCAGCGCGAGGGTGGCGGTGAGGCGGGTGCGGTCGGCGTCGAGGCGGCGGGTCTCCCAGCGGGCGGCCTCGGCGCCACGGTCGGGGAGGTCGGCCAGGGGCGGGCCCTGCCAGAGGGCGAGCGCGTCGTCGAGGACGTCGGCGGCCTTGGCCGGATCGTCGTCGGCGAGCGCGCGGGCGCCCTCGTCCGCGAGGCGTTCGAAGCGGTACAGGTCGACGTCGTCCCGGGTGGCCGTGAGCCGGTAACCGCCGCTCACCGAGGCGACCGCGTCCGGGCCGAGCGCCCTGCGCAGCCGGCCGACCAGCGCCTGCAGCGCACCGGACGCGTCGGCGGGCGGATCGTCGGACCACACCTCGTCGACGAGGACGGCGGCGGGCACCGTCCGCCCCGGCCGCAGCGCGAGCACGGTCAGCAGAGCACGCAGCCGCGCGCCCCCGACGGGGACGGGGGTGCCGTCGGACTGCAGGGCCTGGGTGGTGCCGAGGATGCGGTAGCGCACGAGGTCCATTGTCTCTGTCGGGATCGAAATCCGGTTCGGGTTCCGGTGGGCTCGCGGGTATGCCCCACCATTCCCCCACCTTGCTAGGAACTCGGAGGCGATCGCGAGACGTTTTCGCCGTGTCCCGGTACCGTCGGGGCGTCCATATGAGTGATCGAGTCAGTATCGACACAGCTAGGAGTCCCATGACCACCGCCGCGTCCCGCCGGAGCGACCGGAGGATCAGCCCCGTGTTCGTGGGGATCGTGGCCGTCATGGCGGTCACGGGATGGGCCACGTGGGCCGGGTTCGCCGAGCAACCCGGCCTCGCCGTCTTCCTGTTCGTGACCTCGGCGTGGATCGTCTCGCTGTGTCTGCACGAGTACGCGCACGCCCGTACCGCCCTGCACAGCGGTGACATCTCCATCGGCGCCAAGGGTTATCTCACCCTGAATCCTCTGAAATACACCCATGCCCTGCTCAGCATCGTGCTGCCCGTCGTGTTCGTGATCATGGGTGGGATCGGTCTGCCCGGTGGTGCGGTGTTCATCGAGCGGGGACGGATCCAGGGGCGCTGGAAGCACAGCCTGATCTCTGCGGCGGGCCCGCTGACGAACGTCCTGTTCTCGGCCGTCTGCACCGCGCCCTTCTGGCTGGGCGTCACCGACGGCGTGCCGGCGGCCTTCCTCTTCGCCCTCGCCTTCCTGGCGATGCTCCAGGTCACGGCGGCGATCCTGAACTTCCTCCCGGTGCCCGGTCTGGACGGCTACGGCGTCATCGAGCCCTGGCTGTCATACAAGATCCGTCGCCAGGTGGAGCCGCTGGCGCCCTTCGGGCTGCTGCTCGTCTTCGCGGTGCTGTGGATCCCGGCGGTGAACGGCGTGTTCTGGGACGTGATCGACGCGTTCATGCGGGGCCTGGGGATCGAGGACCGGCTCTCCGACTGCGGCTACTGGCTCTACCGGTTCTGGCGCGAGGACAGCGACGTCTGCCTCACCGGGATGTGACGGCCTCGCGCTCCTGCTTGGCCTTCCGGACGTAGTACCAGGCCATGTTCGACGACAGGCCGGCCATCAGCACCCACACCACACCCAGCCAACTGCCCCGACTGAAGGAGACCACGGCCGCGGTGATCGCGAGGAGACAGACGACGAGCGCGTAGACGGCTGTCTCTTTTTATAATTTTCTATTCCCAGAAAAAA
>NZ_JARGEE010000760.1:0-2181 GCF_033794485.1 Streptomyces sp. MB09-02B | reverse complement strand
TGTCTTCCATCGTAGGGGGTTCCCTGGCGGAGCCCCCGCCAGGGAACCCCCTACGATGGAAGACATGACCGCTTCGCCTGGCCGCCGCCGTGTCCTCCTCGCCGCCCCGCGCGGCTACTGCGCGGGTGTCGACCGCGCGGTGATCGCCGTCGAGAAGGCCCTGGAGCAGTACGGGGCCCCGATCTACGTCCGTCACGAGATCGTCCACAACAAGTACGTCGTGCAGACCCTGGAGAAGAAGGGCGCCATCTTCGTCGAGCAGACGGAGGAGGTCCCCGAGGGCAACATCGTCATGTTCTCGGCGCACGGCGTCGCGCCGACCGTCCACGACGAGGCCGCGCGCGGCAAGCTCGCCACCATCGACGCGACCTGCCCCCTGGTCACCAAGGTCCACAAGGAAGCGATCCGCTACGCGGGCGAGGACTACGACATCCTCCTGATCGGGCACGAGGGCCACGAGGAGGTCATCGGCACCTCCGGCGAGGCCCCGGACCACATCCAGCTGGTCGACGGCCCCGAGGACGTCGCCAAGGTCGAGGTCCGCGACCCGTCCAAGATCGTCTGGCTCTCCCAGACCACGCTCTCCGTCGACGAGACGATGGAGACGGTCGGCGCGCTCAAGCAGAAGTTCCCGCTGCTCGTCTCGCCGCCCAGCGACGACATCTGCTACGCCACGCAGAACCGTCAGCTCGCCGTGAAGCAGATGGGCGCCCAGGCGGAGCTGGTCATCGTGGTCGGCTCCCGCAACTCCTCCAACTCGGTCCGCCTCGTCGAGGTCGCCAAGCTCGCCGGCTCCCGCGAGGCGTACCTCGTGGACTACGCGAGCGAGATCGACGAGGCCTGGCTGGAGGGCGTGGAGACCGTCGGCGTCACCTCGGGCGCCTCGGTGCCGGAGGTCCTCGTCGAGGAGGTCCTGGAGTGGCTGACCCAGCACGGCTACGAGGACGTCGAACTGGTGAAGGCCGCCGAGGAGTCGATCACCTTCTCGCTGCCCAAGGAGCTCCGCCGCGACCTGCGCGAGGAGGCGGCCTCCCTGGTCGCCGAGCGCACCGGCCAGGGCGCCTGACCCTCCGCACGCGCGCGCACGGCCCCGGGACGTGAAGGTTCCGGGGCCTTACCCGTTCGGGGACGTGAGGATTCCGGCCCCCGTCGGCGGTGAGCCACCTCGCGAACGTGACTGTCAGTCGTACGACGTAACGTAGGGCCATGCACATCTTCGGCGTGGACATCGGTGGTTCGGGGATCAAGGGCGCTCCCGTGGACCTGGACCTGGGGGACCTGGCGGACGAGCGGCACAAGGTGCTGACCCCGCACCCGGCGACGCCCGACGCGGTGGCCGACGGGGTCAAGGAGGTCGTCGACCACTTCGGCTGGACCGGCCCGGTCGGCATCACCTTCCCCGGAGTGGTCACGGGCGGAGCCACGATCCGTACGGCGGCCAACGTCGACAAGAGCTGGATCGACGTCGACGCCCGCGCCCTGGTCGGCGAGCGGCTCGGCGGCCTGCCGGTGACGGTGGTGAACGACGCGGACGCGGCGGGTGTGGCCGAGGTCCAGTTCGGCGCCGGGCGCGACCGGCGGGGCACGGTCATCCTGCTCACCTTCGGCACGGGCATCGGCAGCGCGGTCTTCTCGGATGGCGTCCTCGTCCCCAACACGGAGCTGGGCCACCTGGAGCTGAACGGCCACGACGCCGAGACCCGCGCCTCCACCAAGGCCAAGGAGGACCACGAGCTGACCTACGAGCACTGGGCCAGGCGCGTCACCAAGTACCTCGCCCACGTCGAGATGCTCTTCTCGCCCGAGCTCTTCATCATCGGCGGCGGCGTCAGCCGCAAGTCCGCGAAGTTCCTCCACCTCATCGAGGGCATCAGAGCGGAGATCGTCCCGGCCCAGCTGCAGAACAACGCGGGCATCGTGGGCGCGGCGATGAGGGCGGCGAAGGCCCAATAGGGGAACTCCGCGAGAAGCCCCACGCACCCGCACCCGTACGACGGCCTCGCACCCGTACGACGGCCTCTCGCGACCCTTCGCCCGGCGCGGCGCGCTCGCTACCCCCGGGGCGCGGTACGGCGCGGCTGGCCCGGAGGCCGTGGCGCCCGGGGTCCGACGGGCCGGTGGTCGTACGATCCCCGTCCCCGCGCACCAGGCGCTGTTCCCCGCCCCTGTCGGCCGTCCCGG
>NZ_JARGEE010000075.1:0-28112 GCF_033794485.1 Streptomyces sp. MB09-02B | reverse complement strand
GGGGCTTCTCGCGCAGTTCCCCGCGCCCCTGAAAGGCCTCCGGCCTTTCGGGCCGAAAAAGCACGGGGCGCAGCCCCTGCTTTTTCAGGGGCGCGGGGAACTGCGCGACCAGCCCCCACCGGGCCGGCAGCTGGGGGTCGAAGGGGCGCAGCCCCTGGGTGATGGGACGGGTAGGGGCGGCGGGGGCGAAGAACCCGTGCACGGACAGCGCCCCGCGCCCCATAGGATTGGCGCCAAACCACACACACTCACCCCAGAGGATCGCTGCATGCCTGGCATCACGCGCGAGGAGGTCGCCCACCTCGCACGGCTGGCGCGTCTGGAGCTGAAGCCCGAAGAACTCGAACACTTCGCGGGCCAGCTGGACGACATCATCGGCGCGGTCGCCCGCGTCAGCGAGGTCGCCGACCAAGATGTACCGCCGACCTCGCACCCGCTGCCGCTGACGAACGTCATGCGCGCGGACGAGGTCCGTCCGTCGCTCACCCCCGAGCAGGCGCTTTCCGCCGCCCCGGCCCAGGAGCAGCAGCGTTTCAAGGTGCCGCAGATCCTGGGGGAGGACTGATCACGTCATGACCGACAGCATCATCAAGCTCACCGCGGCCGAGATCGCCGCGAAGATCGCCTCCGGCGAACTCACCGCCGTACAGGTCACCGAGGCCCACCTGGCCCGGATCGAGGCCGTCGACGAGAAGGTGCACGCCTTCCTGCACGTCGACCGCGAGGGCGCCCTCGCCCAGGCCCGCGCCGTCGACGAGAAGAAGGCCCGGGGCGAGAAGCTCGGCCCGCTCGCCGGTGTCCCGCTCGCGCTCAAGGACATCTTCACCACGGTCGGCATTCCCACCACCGTCGGGTCGAAGATTCTGGAGGGCTGGATCCCGCCCTACGACGCCACGCTCACCAAGCGCCTCAAGGACGCGGACGTCGTCATCCTCGGCAAGACCAACATGGACGAGTTCGCCATGGGGTCCAGCACCGAGAACAGCGCCTACGGGCCCACCGGCAACCCCTGGGACCTCACCCGTATCCCGGGCGGCTCCGGCGGCGGTTCCTCCGCCTCGCTCGCCTCCTACCAGGCGCCCCTCGCCATCGGCACCGACACCGGCGGTTCCATCCGCCAGCCGGCCGCCGTCACCGGCACGGTCGGCGTCAAGCCGACGTACGGCGCGGTCTCCCGCTACGGCATGGTCGCCTTCTCCTCCTCCCTCGACCAGGGCGGCCCCTGCGCCCGTACGGTCCTGGACGCGGCGCTCCTGCACGAGGTGATCGCCGGCCACGACCCGCTCGACTCCACCTCCATCGACGCCCCGGTCCCGCCGGTCGTCGAGGCCGCCCGCAACGGCAGCGTGGCCGGGATGCGCGTCGGTGTCGTCAAGCAGTTCCGCGGCGAGGGCTACCAGGCCGGTGTGGTCCAGCGGTTCGACGAGTCCGTGGCCCTCCTCAAGGAACTGGGCGCCGAGATCGTCGAGCTGGACTGCCCGTCGTTCGACCTGGCGCTGGCCGCGTACTACCTGATCGCGCCGAGCGAGTGTTCGAGCAACCTGGCCCGCTTCGACGGACTGCGCTACGGCCTGCGGACCGGTGACGACGGCACCCACTCCGCCGAGGCGGTCACCTCCCTCACCCGTGAGGCGGGCTTCGGCCCCGAGGTGAAGCGCCGCATCATGCTCGGCACGTACGCGCTCAGCTCCGGCTACTACGACGCGTACTACGGCAGCGCCCAGAAGGTCCGGACGCTCATCACCCGGGACTTCGAGAAGTCGTTCGAGAAGGTCGACGTCATCGTGTCGCCGACCACGCCGACCACCGCCTTCCCGATCGGCGAGCGCGCCGACGACCCGATGGCGATGTACCTGGCGGACCTCTGCACCATCCCGACCAACCTCGCGGGCAACGCCGCGATGTCCCTGCCCTGCGGCCTCGCGCCGGAGGACGGGCTGCCGGTCGGACTGCAGATCATCGCCCCGGCCCTGAAGGACGACCGTCTTTACAAGGTCGGCGCCGCCGTCGAGGCCGCCTTCGTGGAAAAGTGGGGGCACCCGCTCCTGGAGGAGGCTCCGTCGCTGTGAGCAACGCACTGTCCAAGGCCAAGGACTTCCAGAAGTCCAAGTCCGGTACGTACGTGTCCATCGCCACCACCGCCTTCGGCGCGTGGGGCATCGCCAAGCGGATCAAGAAGGCCCGCGCCGATCAGGACACGCTGCGGCTGATCGACGCGTCCGTGGCCGCCGTCGGCATCGTCACCGGTCTCGCCATCCTGTACCGCGAACTGAAGCGGCTGGGCGACGACGACGTCCTGCTGGGCTGAGAGGGAACCAAGACCGTGACCACCACGACCGACCTGGTGTCGTACGAGGACGCGCTGGCGTCGTACGACCCCGTCATGGGCCTCGAGGTCCATGTCGAACTCGGCACCAAGACCAAGATGTTCTGCGGCTGTTCGACCGAACTCGGTCAGGACGCCAACACGCAGACCTGCCCCACCTGCCTCGGCCTGCCCGGCGCGCTCCCGGTCGTCAACGCGATCGGCGTCGAGTCGGCGATCAAGATCGGTCTCGCGCTGAACTGCGAGATCGCCGAGTGGTGCCGCTTCGCCCGGAAGAACTACTTCTATCCGGACATGCCGAAGAACTTCCAGACCTCCCAGTACGACGAGCCGATCGCCTTCAACGGCTACCTCGACGTCCAGCTGGAGGACGGCGAGACCTTCCGCGTGGAGATCGAGCGCGCCCACATGGAGGAGGACACCGGCAAGTCGACGCACGTCGGTGGCGCGACGGGCCGTATCCACGGCGCCTCGCACTCGCTGCTCGACTACAACCGCGCGGGCATCCCGCTCATCGAGATCGTCACCAAGCCGATCGAGGGCGCGGGCGAGCGGGCTCCGGAGGTCGCCAAGGCGTACGTCCGTGAGCTGCGCGAGCTCATCAAGGCGCTCGGCGTCTCCGAGGCCCGCATGGAGATGGGCCAGATGCGCTGCGACGTGAACCTGTCGCTGCGCCCGCACGGCCGCGAGAAGTTCGGTACGCGGTCCGAGACGAAGAACGTGAACTCGCTGCGGTCCGTCGAGCGCGCCGCCCGCTTCGAGATCCAGCGGCACGCGGCCGTGCTGTCGTCCGGCGGGACGATCATCCAGGAGACCCGGCACTTCCACGAGGACACGGGGTCCACGACCTCGGGCCGCGTGAAGGAGGAGGCCGAGGACTACCGGTACTTCCCCGAGCCGGACCTCGTGCCGGTGGCCCCCTCGCGCGAGTGGGTCGAGGAGCTGCGGGCCGCGCTGCCCGAGCTGCCGCTGGTCCGCCGCAACCGGCTCCTCGCCGAGTGGGGCATCTCCGGCACCGAGATGCAGGCGATCCTCAACGCCGGGGCGCTGGACCTCATCGTCGCCACCATCGAGGCCGGGGCGGACGCCGCCTCCGCCCGCAAGTGGTGGATGGGCGAGCTGGCCCGCAGCGCCAACGAGTCGGGCAAGGCGCTGGACGAGCTGGCCATCACGCCGGAGCAGGTCGCCCGCGTCACCGAGCTGGTCTCGAAGGGCGACCTGAACGACAAGCTGGCCCGGCAGGTCATCGAGGGCGTCCTCGCGGGCGAAGGCACCCCGGACGAGGTCGTCGAGAAGCGCGGTCTGAAGGTCGTCTCCGACGAGGGTGCCCTCGGCACCGCCGTCGACGAGGCCATCGCCGGCAACCCGGGCATCGCCGACAAGATCCGCTCCGGCAAGGTCGCCGCGGCCGGTGCCCTGGTCGGCGCGGTCATGAAGGCCACGCGCGGTCAGGCCGACGCGGCCCGCGTCAAGGAGCTGATCCTGGAGAAGCTGGGCGTCAGCGAGGGCTGAACACGACGGCGGTTCTCCGCGTATCCCCGAGGGCGGCGCATCCCCGCGATGCGTCGCCCTCGGGCGTGCGTACGGCCGTGACGCAGGGCGACAGAGTGCCGTCGTTTGTCCTGTGAGGTGCCTCCCATCCCCTGTGAGGAGACCCTCAAAGGGGCCAAACGATCACATTGTGGTGCAACAGTTGGCGGGAATCGCTCACGCCTCCCCCCCCTCAGGAGCACGATCCGTGGCAGCCCTCGCCCGCTGGTGTGTCCGGCACCGTCTCGTCGCTGTCCTGCTGTGGCTTCTCGCCTTCGCCGGCACGGCCGCAGGCGCCACCCTGGCGGGAGCCGCGTACTCGAACGACTACAAGACCCCCGGTACCGAGTCCAGCCGCGCCACCGAACTGCTGAGCGAGGGCTTCCCGGGCGTCAGCGGTGACAGTGCCACCGTCGTCTGGCACACGCGCGCCGGGACCGCGGGCGTGCGGGCCGCCGCCGTCGAGCAGACCATGACGAAGGCCCTCGACGAGATCGCCGAGCTGCCGGGCGTCGCCGCCGTGACCGACCCCTACGACGCCGCCGACGGCGGCCGGATCAGCGAGGACGGCCGTACGGCGTACGCCACCGTCACCTTCGACCAGCCGGCCGAGGACGTGGACAAGGCGCAGGCCGAGGCCGTCGTCGACACGGCGAAGGCAGCCGAGGGCGACGGGCTCCAGGTGGAGCTGGGCGGCACCTCGATCGGGCTCACCGAGACCTCCGGCGGGCATCTTGCGGAGATCGTCGGTGTCCTCGTCGCCGCCGTCGTCCTCTTCCTCGCCTTCGGCTCGCTCGCCGCCTCGCTGCTGCCGATCGCCACCGCGCTCGTCAGCGTGGGCACCGCCTACGCCGGGATCACCCTCCTCGGGCACGCCATGACGGTCGCCGACTTCGCGCCCATGCTGGGCACCCTCATCGGTCTCGGCGTCGGCATCGACTACGCGCTGTTCATCGTGACCCGGCACCGCCGAGGGCTGAAGCGGGGCCTGTCCGTCGAGGAGGCCGCGCGGAGCGCCGTCGCGACCACCGGACGGGCCGTGGTCTTCGCCGGCGCCACGGTCTGCATAGCCCTGCTCGGGATGCTGATCCTGCGGCTCGGCTTCCTCAACGGCGTCGCGATCGCCGCCTCGCTCACCGTGGTCCTCACCGTCGCCGCGTCCGTGACGCTGCTGCCGGCCCTGCTGTCGTTCATCGGCATGCGGGCACTGAGCCGCCGCGAGCGCCGCCGCCTCGCCGAGCACGGCCCCGAGCCCGAACTGCCCACGGGCTTCGCCGCCCGCTGGTCCGCCTTCGTCGAACGGCACCCGAAGAAGCTCGGCGCACTCGCCCTCGTCGTCATGACCCTGCTGGCCCTGCCCACCCTCGGACTGCGCCTCGGCACCTCCGACCAGGGCAACGACCCGAGGACGACGACCACCCGCCAGGCCTACGACCTCCTCGCTGGGGGCACCTCCCGCTCGAGCGCAGCCGAGAGTGGGGGAGGCTTCGGCCCCGGCGTGAACGGCCCCCTGACCCTGGTCACCGAGGTCGACGGCGCCGCCGACAAGCTCGCCCTCGACAACCTCGACACCACGCTCAGGGCCACCGAGGGCGTCTCGGCGGTGACCCCGGTGACGTACGACACCGGCGGCGACACCGCGTACCTCACCGTCGTACCCGACTCCTCCCCGCAGTCCGCGAAGACCAGCGACCTGGTCGAACGGCTGCGCGACGACGTGCTGCCGCGCGCCGAGACGGGCACCTCCCTCGACCTGCACGTCGGCGGGGTGACCGCCGGCTACGACGACTTCGCGGACGTCATCGTCGGCAAGCTCCCGCTGTTCGTCGGCGTCGTCATCGGCCTCGGCTGTCTGCTGCTCCTGCTCGCCTTCCGGTCCATCGGGATACCGCTCAAGGCGGCCGCGATGAACGTGGCCGCCGTCGCCGCCGCGTTCGGCGTGGTCGTCGCGATCTTCCAGTGGGGCTGGGGGAGCGAGCTGCTGGGCCTCGGCCGGGCCGGGCCGATCGAACCCTTCCTCCCCGTGATCATGGTGTCGGTCCTCTTCGGGCTCTCCATGGACTACCAGGTCTTCCTGGTCAGCCGGATGTACGAGGAGTGGCTGGAGACCGGCGACAACCGGCGCGCGGTCCGCGTCGGCCTCGCCGAGACCAGCCGGGTGATCAACTCCGCGGCGGTCATCATGATCTCCGTGTTCCTCGCCTTCGTGCTCAGCGGCGACCGTGTGATCGCCATGTTCGGCATCGCGCTGGCCGCCGCGGTCGCCCTGGACGCCTTCGTCCTGCGCACGCTCCTCGTCCCCGCCCTCATGCACATGCTCGGCGGCGCCAACTGGTGGCTGCCCGCCTGGCTCGACCGCCGCATGCCCCGCATCAGCATCGAACCGCCCGAGACCCGCGCCGCCCATGAGAGGCTCGCGGACGTCCTGGTGGAAGACGTGGAGAAGGAGCGGCCGAAGGATGTACGCGATATCCCTGGGTGACGACGGAGCCCAACTGCGGCCCCTGGAGCCCTGGCACGCCGAGGAGTTCCTCGCCCACCTGGAGCGGGGACGGGACTTCATCAACCAGTACGTCCCCTTCGGCCAGACCGCCACGGACGCCGACGGCGCACGCGCCGTCCTCCAGCGCTACGCCGACATGCGCGCCGCCGACACCGGCTCCCTGCACGGCATCTGGCTCGACGGCAAGCTCGTCGGCGGGGTCCTCTTCCTCAACTTCGACGCGGAGAACGCCAACTGCGAGGTCGGCTGCTGGCTGGAGCCCGCCGGAACCGGGCGAGGGCTCGTCACCCGCGCCATGCGGATCCTCATCGACTGGGCCGTCGACGTCCGCGCCGTCCACCGGGTCGAGTGGATGGCCGCCTCCGGCAACACGCCGAGCCTGAACGTGGCACGGCGGCTCGGCATGGTCAGGGACGGTGTGCAGCGGGAGAGATATCCCCACCGGGGTGTCCGGCACGACTTGGAGATATGGTCCGTCCTGGCGCCCGAATGGCGTGCGGCACGCGCCCGCAGCGCTCACAAGGATCATTAAGAAACCTCTCAGACAACATTCGTACGGTGCGAGGTATGGGAACCAAGACAGTTGACGAGACCGGGGCCGAGACGGGCGCCGAGGCCAGGAACGACGAGGAGTCGGTGAACATCACCAAGGAGGACGTGGCGAAGGAGGATGCCGCGACGGAAGCCGAGGGCCAGACCCCGGCCGACGACTCCGAGGAGGCCGCGGAGTTCGACGAGGAGTTCCCGCCGGCCACCGCGAAGGCGACGCCGGGCGTCGGCCAGGGTGCCGCCGGCATCGTGTCCGTGGTCCTGGGCCTCGTCTCCCTCACCGGAGGCTGGGTCGGCACCGTCGCCTCCGCGCGTGAGGAGATCACCGGACAGCTGGAGATGCAGGCCGCGACGAACGCGACCGTCGCCACCCAGCTCCAGGCCGTCTACGGCGACGCCTGGCAGGCCTCCGCCCTGTGGGGCGGCCTCTTCGCGCTGGTCGGCCTGATCGTCGGCGTGGCCGTGCTGGTGCGGCCCGCGTTCGGCGACCCCGACCAGGTGCAGACGCCGTGGATCAAGTCGGTGGCCTGGGCCGGTGTCTCGGTCGGCTTCATCGGGCTGGTGCTGGCCGCCCTGAAGTACTCCGACCTCATCCTGGCACTGCCGAAGACCTGACCCGGACGCACGCCCGCCCGGACAGGGCGGACCGAGCGGCTTCTGAGGGGCCTTAGGCCCGTCGTAGGCATCCCTACGGCGGTTCTAAGGCCCCTCCCGCCTTTCAAGATGCGGAACTCTCCCGATGTGGCGCACCCCCCTCACGGACGAAGGTTGAGGCATCGCAGCAAGCGAGCCGAGACCGACTCTTCACGAGGGGTACGAGATGTTCGAGTACGAGCTCCAGCAGATCCGTTCCGCCGAGCTGATCCGCGAGGCCGAGCAGTACCGCCGCGTACGCGAGGCCCGCCGCGCCCGCCGCGCGGCCGCACACGACTCCACGACCACGTCGAGGTCCGCCTCGGGGGAGGGGGAACAGGACCCGGAGAGGAGCGTGTCAGGACACCGCCTGCGCCGTCTCCGCTTCCCGCGCGCCGCATGACAGGGACCGCCGGCCCAGCCGGCGCGGGAACGGTCCCCGAGGGGGACGATCGCCTCCCGTCCGCCCGGGGGCCGCGGATAATCGGTGCCCGCGTGTCCCAGGGCCGTGCGATGCTCGGCGCTGTGGAGACCAGGTCCGTCAGTCCGGTGTTCGTGGGTCGTGCCGACGAACTGAACGTGTTGCGCGAGGCATTGACCCGCGCCGATGGAGGCGCCGCACGCTCGGCGCGGAACGGAGGAGAGGGGAGCGGCGGCCCACAGGCGCTGCTGCTCGGCGGTGAGGCCGGGGTCGGCAAGACCCGCCTGGTCGAGGAGTTCACCGGCGAGGCCGCGCGCGGGGGCGCGGTCGTCGCCCTCGGCGGCTGTGTCGAGATCGGTGCCGACGGCCTGCCCTACGCACCCTTCTCCACCGCGCTGCGCGCCCTGCGCCGCCGCCTGCCCGACGAACTGGCCGCCGCGGCCGCCGGACAGGAACAGGAACTGGCCCGCCTGCTGCCCGAGTTGGGCGAGACCCCGCGCGCACGGCACGACGAGGAGGGCACCGCGCGCCTCTTCGAACTCACCGCCCGCCTGCTGGAACGCCTCGCCGCCGACCGCACGATCGTCCTCGTCCTGGAGGACCTGCACTGGGCCGACGCCTCCACCCGCCACCTCCTTGCCTACCTCCTGCGTACGCTGCGCACCGGCCGCCTCGTCGTCCTCGCCACCTACCGCTCCGACGACATCCACCGCCGCCACCCGCTGCGCCCCCTCCTCGCCGAACTCGACCGCCTCCGCACGGTCCGCCGCGTCGAACTGCCCCGCTTCAACCGCGCCGAGGTCGGTCACCAACTCGCCGGCATCCTCGCCACCGAACCCGAACCGGAGCGCGTGGACGAGATCTTCGACCGCTCCGACGGCAACGCCTTCTTCGTCGAGGAACTCGCCGTCGCCGCCCACGACGGAGGCTGCCCCGGCCTCACCGACACCCTGCGCGACCTGCTCCTCGTCCGCGTCGAACGGCTCCCCGAGGACGCCCAGCGGATCGCCCGCATCGTCGCCGAGGGCGGCTCCACCGTGGAGTACGCCCTGCTCGCCGCAGTGGCCCGGCTCCCCGAGGACGACCTCATCGAGGCCCTGCGGGCCGCCGTCGGCGCCAACATCCTGCTCGCCGCCCCCGGCGGCGACGGCTACCGCTTCCGGCACTCCCTCGTCCGCGAGGCCGTCAGCGACGACCTGCTGCCCGGCGAACGCTCCCGCCTCAACCGCCGCTACGCCGAGGCCCTGGAGGCCGACCCGTCCCTCGTCCCCACCGACAGCCGCGCCACCCGCCTGGCCAGCTACTGGTACCACGCCCACGACGCCGCCAAGGCCCTCCCCGCCGTCCTCGACGCCTCCGCCGAGGCCCGCTCCCGGCACGCCCACGCCGAACAACTACGCCTCCTGGAACGGGCGATGGAGCTGTGGGACGCCGCCCCCGAGCCCGTACGAGCCGCCCTGCGCCCCGTCGACTACACCGAGGTCTACCCTCCCTGCGGCTGCGACCCCGCCACCACCCCGCTGCGCTACCTCGACCTCATGGCCGAGGCCGCCGTCGCAGGGCGGCTGTGCGGAGAGCGGGAACGGGCCATGCGGATCACCCGGCGCGCACTGGACCTCCTCGCGGACGGCGGCGACCCGCTGCGCACCGCCTGGTTCTGGGTCCAGCGCTCCATGCTCACCGAGGGCCTCGCCCGGGGCGACGGCTGGAGGGAACTCGCCACCGCCCAGGACCTCGTCCGCGGCCTTCCGCCCTCCGAGGTGCACGCCGAGGTGCTCTCCCGGGTGGCCGGCTGGTCCATGCTCCACGCTCCCGGCCCCGACGCGCTCTCCGACGCCCAGCGTGCCGTCGACTACGCGCGCATGGTGGGCGCCGAGGACATCGAACTCAACGCCCGCCTCACCCTCGGCGGCCTGATGGTCGATGCCGGTGACGTCGACACGGGCATCACCGTGATGGAGGAGGTCCGCCACCGCTCCCTCGAACGCGGCCCCGCCGTCGTCGTGGGCCGCTCCTATATCAACATCCCGTCCTGCCTGGAGGGCATCGGACGCTCCCAGGACGCCGTGCGCCTGCTGAAGGAAGGCATCGACGTCACCCGGCGCCGGGGCCTGCTGGAGTCCGAGGCCTGGGTGTGGGGCAACCTCGCCGAGTCCCTGCTCTCCCTGGGCCGCTGGGACGAGGCCCTGGAAGCGGTGACCATGGCCCAGAAGGTCGTCTCCAGCCAGAAACCTCGAGGCCTCAGCACCCTCATCCACGCCTTCATCGCCCTCTCCCGCGGCGACATCGCCGAGGCCCGCGGTCACCTGGCCGCCGCCCGCGGCCACTACGGCCACCACAACCCCACGCCCCAGAACGATCTGCCGCTCTCCACTCTCGTGCTTGGCATCGCCGCCGCCGAGGACCGCCTCACGGACGCCCGCGCGGAACTGGCCCGCGCCCTGGACACCGGCTTCTCCGTCGGAACCCAGCGCTACGCCTGGCCCCTGCTCCTCGCCTCCGCCACCGCCGAGGCCGACGCCCGTGCCCTGCCGGCCGCTGGGTCCGGCCGCGCCGAGGTCCTCGACCGGATCTTCACCGCGGTCAAGAGGCTCACCACCGGCTCACCGATCTGGCTCGCCCACGAGTGCTGGGTGCGCGCCGAACTCCAGCGTGCCGAGGGGACCCTGGCCCCGGACATCTGGTCCGACGTCGTCACCGCCTTCGAGCCCCTG
The DNA here is from genome assembly GCF_033794485.1 of Streptomyces sp. MB09-02B. Lineage (NCBI taxonomy): Bacteria > Bacillati > Actinomycetota > Actinomycetes > Kitasatosporales > Streptomycetaceae > Streptomyces > Streptomyces sp. MB09-02B. Next base: position 17,436 of record NZ_JARGEE010000075.1, on the reverse strand, counting down.
GAACGGCCCTACGACCTCGCCCGCGTCCGGCACCGCCTCGCCGAGGCCCTGCTGGCCGAGGGCACCGGCGACGAGGCCCGGGACCGCGCGACGGAACTGCTGCGGCTGGCGGCCGCCGTCGCCGACCACCTCGGCGCCCGCCCCCTCGCCGACGAGGTCGCCCTCCTGGCCCGCCGGGCCCGCCTCACCCTGAGCCGCGCCCCCGAGCCGGCGCTCACGCCCGCCGATCCCGTGGCCGCCCTCGGCCTCACCGACCGGGAGGACGACGTCCTCCGCCTGGTCGCCGCCGGCCGCACCAACCGCCAGATAGCCGAGGAACTCTTCATCTCCCCGAAGACGGCGAGCGTCCACGTCTCCAACATCCTCGCCAAGCTCGGCGTCTCCAGCCGTGGCGAGGCGGCGGCGGTGGCCCACCGGGTGGGACTGGCTCCGACGGGGGCCGGAGAACGGCTGGCAGCGGGATGATGGAAGGGAGGACCACCGAGGCTCCGCTGTTCGACCGGGACCGACCGCCCGCCGCCTCGTGGCCCTGGGGGAGGGAACACAGTGTTCAACGCCTTCGAGGAACTGTTCGCACCTGGCCGCAAGCACACCCGTGACGAGGAGAACCGGCTGGCACTGACCCGCGAGGACGTCGGGGACAACGACCCAGGACGCGGACCGATAGACCTCGCGTCCGGGAAGGTCGTCATACGCCCGCCCGAGCCCGTGGACAAGGAGGCCGAGTCGGACACGGCGGCCGAGGAGTAGGCGGAGGCCTACGTCACCTCCAGCTCGAGGATCTTGTCGTCGCCGCCCTCCGGGGAACCCCGTCCGTCCGTCTCGCTGGTCACCAGCCAGAGTTTGTCGCCGCCGGCGGAGACCACTGTGCGGAGCCGGCCGTAGTCGCCCTCCAGGAAGGCCTGGGGCTCGGCGGCGGTCTCGGTGCCGTCGAGGGGGACGCGCCACAGACGCTGGCCGCGCAGGCCCGCCATCCAGACCGAACCCTCCGCTATGGCGATCCCGCTCGGAGAGGCCTCCTCCGTGCTCCACACGGCCACCGGGTCCACATAGCCGGACTCGCCGCCCTCGCCCTCCACCTCCGGCCAGCCGTAGTTCCCACCGGGGCGGATGTGGTTCAGCTCGTCCCAGGTGTTCTGGCCGAACTCCGAGGCGAACAGGCGCTGTTCGGCGTCCCATGCGAGGCCCTGGACGTTGCGGTGGCCGTAGGAGTAGACGACGGAGTCGTCGAAGGGGTTGCCCGGGGCGGGCTGCCCCTCCGGGGTCATACGCAGGATCTTGCCGCCGAGGGACTTCTTGTCCTGGGCCAGCGGACCCTCGTACCGCTCGCCCGTGCTCGCGTACAGCATCCGGTCGGGGCCGAAGGCGAGGCGGCCGCCGTTGTGGTTGGTGCCCTTGGGGATGCCCCGGAGGATGGTGTCGGGCGCGCCGAGCTGTTCACCGGCCGGCTTCTCGGGGTCGTACAGCATCCGCACGATCCGGTTGTCGGACTCCGAGGTGAAGTACGCGTAGATCATGTGGTCGGAGGCGTAGTCCGGGGAGACGGCGATGCCCATGAGGCCGCCCTCGCCCGCCGGGGCGACGCCGGGGACCTCGCCGAGCTCGGTCCGCTTGCCCGTCTTCTCGTCGATTCTGCTGATCGTGGCCTCGTCACGGGAGGAGACGAGGAGGCCGCCCTCGGGGAGGGGTGCGAGGCCCCAGGGGCTGTCGAGGTCCTCGGCGACGGTGCGGACCACCTTCACCGTGCCCTTCGCGGGGGGCGTCTCGTCCGCCGCCTTGCTGGGCGGGGACGAACCGGCACTGCTGCTGCTCGGGGGTGGGCTGCCGGCCGCGTCCGCCTTCTCTCCGTCGTCGGAGGAGCAGCCGGTCGTCACCAGGAGCACGGCTGCGGCCAACGCGGCCGTCACCACTCGACGTTGCACCATCACGATCCCTTCGGCGTGGAACTTCTACTTGTCTTACACCGCGAGTGCCCCACAAGTTCCACCTCCGCCCGAACCAGCGGATCTTTCGCCCGCTGCCGGCCGCGCGGCGGGCCGAAGCCGGTCGCTCCCCCAGGCATACGTCCCTCAGTGCCGCGATCCCTCAGTCCCAGGATCCCCGCGCGGGCGGAAGCCCCGCCACCTCGGCCAGGTCCTCCGGCGTCAGCCGCAGGGCGTGGGCCGCCGCGTTCTCCGTCACCCACCGTGCCTGCTTCGTGCCCGGCACCGGGACGACGTGGGGGCCGAGGGACAGGATCCAGGCGAGGGCGACCTGGGCCGGGGTCACCGTCGCCCCGTGGCGGGCCGCGACCCGGCGCAGGCCGGCGACGAGGGGCTGGTTGGCCGCCATCATCTCGGCGGTGAAGCGGGGGTGGCGGGCACGGAGGTCGTCCCGCTCGAAGCCCCCGCCGGGGGTCAGGGTGCCGGTGAGGAAACCGTTCCCCAGAGGCATGGCGGCGAGAAAGCCGATACCGCGGGCCACGCACCAGGGGAGAAGGGCGTCCAGGGCCTCCCGCGACCAGACCGACAACTCCGCCTGCACCGCGCTCACCGGGAAGATCTGCTGGACCCGCTGGAGCTGGCGGAGCGTGGTGTCGTGCACACCCGCTCCCGGCCGGCGGCCCGCCCGCGCGCCCACCGCGCACAGGCCCAACGCCCGCACCTTCCCGGCCTGGACGAGTTCCGCCATCGCGCCCCACGTCTCCTCCACGGGCACCTCGGGGTCCGCGCGGTGGAGCTGGTAGAGGTCGATGACATCGGTCTGGAGCCGGCGCAGCGAGGCGTCGCAGGCACGCTTCACATAACCGGGGCGACCGTTGGCCACGATGTGCTGCTCGCCCACCAGAAGGCCCACCTTGGTGGAGACGAAGGCCTCCGCGCGGCGCTCCTTCAGCACCCGGCCCACCAGCAGCTCATTGGTGAAGGGGCCGTACATGTCGGCCGTGTCCAGCAGGGTGGTGCCGAGGTCGAGGGCGCGGTGCACCGTCCGCATCGACTCGTCGCCCCGCTGCCGTGACCCGGTGTACGCCCAGCTCATCGGCATGCACCCGAGTCCTACGGCCCCCACCTCGAGCGTCGCCGCGCCGATCGTCCTGCGCTCCACCTGGTCGTGACCCTCCCTCTCCCGAACCCCCAACCTAACCTCTGCCGTAACGGGTACCTGACATAGCCTCCGGAGCATGACTGCTGACGCGACTGCCCAACCGCTCCCGGACGTGACCGCCGACGTGTGGCTCTCCATCCCGCCGGACGAGATCGAGGGGCTCCCGCAGGGCCCCAACTACCTCTTCTGGGACGGGGGCGAGGACGGCACGCAGCCCTATCCGGGCGACCCCGCCGACTGTGTCCTGTACGTCGTCCCCTACATGAAGCGCCGGGCGGTGGCGGGCAACCCGCTGGCATCCATGCGGAACCTGCGGGTCGTCCAGACGCTCACGGCGGGGGTCGACGACATCACGGCGCGGCTGTCGGTGGTCGCTCCCGGTGTCCAGCTGTGCAACGCCCGCGGAGTGCACGAGGCCAGCACGGCCGAACTCGCGCTCACCCTGACCCTCGCCTCGCTGCGCGGAGTACCCGACTTCGTCCGGGCCCAGCAACAGGAGCGCTGGGCGGGCGACTTCCGCCCCGCGCTCGCCGACAAGACCGTGCTGATCGTCGGTTACGGCGCGATCGGCGCCGCCATCGAGGACCGGCTCGTACCCTTCGAGGTGGCGCGGGTGGCGCGCGTCGCGCGCTCTGAGCGCACCACGGCGCGCGGACCGGTGCATTCGTTCACCGAACTGCCCTCCCTGCTTCCGCAGGCGGATGTCGTGATCCTGTCCACGCCTCTCACGGAACAGACGAAAGGCCTGGTCAACGCCGATTTCCTGGCCCATATGAAGAACGGGGCCCTCCTGGTGAATGTTGCCCGCGGAGGCGTCGTCGACACCAAGGCACTGCTGGCGGAACTGGACAACGGCCGCATCACCGCGGCGCTCGACGTCACCGACCCCGAGCCGCTGCCGCCGGGGCACCCGCTCTGGCACGCCCCCGGGGTGCTCATCAGCCCTCACGTCGGCGGCCCCACGTCGGCTTTCCTGCCGCGTGCGAAAAGGCTGTTGGTGGACCAGTTGGGGCGTTTCGTGAACCGGCAGCCACTGCGCAACGTGGTCCTTACGACAGGCGAGACGGACGACGCGTAATCCACTTCGGGCACCCTCCGCATTCCTTCGGAAGCGGAACGTGCTCGTGTTGCCGCAGATGGTCACTGAGCGTAGAGACACTATGTCCCTGAGTGACGAGACTGGTGTATCGTCCCCGACAGGGGCTGCGCCGCGCACCGTTCGGCGCCGGGGACGGACTTGAGACAGCGAGGGGGGCGACGGGCGATGCACGGCCTATGGACGAACGATCCGACGCGGCGGAGCCGACGACGGCGACCCTGGCGAGCTGCGACGCGGAGGCACCCGCACGGGAGCCACGGCGGCCGCGGCGGTCACGGTCAGTACCGCAGGCACAGCAGCCGCAGAAAGCACACCCACCCGACGCAGCGGGACCGGCGGGACACGGGAGCGGCGCTCACCGGGGAGACCCCGTGAGCACCCGCCCGTCCTCCGCCTCCACGCTGGACCCCACGCTCCGGGCCGCCAAGCCGTCGTCCGGGCCGCAGTCGCCCGGCGGGCAGGCGTCCGGCCGCGGCGGGGGGAGCCTACGGGCCCAGCTCGTCCTCGCCCTGCTCTGCGCGGCCTACGCCGTCGGCGCCGCGTTCGGCTGGGGCAACGAGCAAGTCGCCCTCTTCATGGGCGACTTCGGGCTCAGCGCCGCCGCGGCGGCCGCGGCCGTCTCCTGCTTCCGCTACGCGCGCAGCCGCCGCAGCCGCTTTCGACCCGCCTGGCTGCTGTTCGCCCTCTCCTCCGCCATGGCGGCCCTGGGCAACGGCGTCTGGGGCTGGTACGAGGTCGTCCTGGAGCGGCCCGTCCCCGAGCCGAGCTACGCCGACCTGTTCTTCCTCTGCTTCGCGCCACCCGCCATCGTCGGCCTGCTGGTGCTGGCCAAGAGGCCCGTGACCAAGGCCGGCTGGGTCTGCCTCGCCCTGGACTCCTGGCTCATCGGCGGTTCCCTGGTCACCCTCTCCTGGAGCCTCGCGCTCGCCCAGAACGCCCAGCTGGAGGACTCCAACACCGCGCACACCGCGCTCTCGCTGGCCTACCCGCTGCTCGACATCGCGCTGGTCAGCATGGTGCTCGCGCTGCACTTCCGCCGGTCCTCGATGCACCGCTCCGCGGTCAACACGGCGATCGGCGCCCTCGCGCTCACCGTGATGTGCGACGCCCTGTTCACCTCGCCCCTGCTGCACACCAGCTACCAGTCCGGTCAGCTCCTGGACGCCGGCTGGTTCGCGGGCTCCCTGCTCCTCGCCTACGCCCCCTGGGCCGGTCAGCGAGGCGGACAGGCGGACGAGGGCGGGCACGGGCGCGTGGTGCACGAACACATCCCCGGCCAGCGGCCCGACATGCGGGCGACCCACCGCCACGAGGTGCACCCCGGCCACCGCCACGACACTCCTCAGGGAGGGCACGTCCATGTGCTCCTCCAGGGAGGAGGTCACAGTCGGTATCCGGCCAACCGCCCCATCGCCGGATCCCTGGCCGCGCTCACTCCGTACCTGGCCGCGGCCGTCTGCACCCTGGGCATCCTCTACAACGTCCTCAACGGCCGCAGCGTCGACCGCGTGGTGCTCATCACCGCCTGCACCGTCGTGCTCGCCCTCGTCGTCCGCCAGGGCATCATGCTCCTGGACAACATCACCCTCACCCAGGAACTGGCCCACAAGGAGAACCACTTCCGCTCCCTGGTCCAGGGCTCCAGCGACGTCATCATGATCGCCGCACCGAACGGCATCCTCCGCTACGTCAGCCCGGCCGCCGCCGGGGTCTACGGACGTCCCGCGGAGGACCTCGTGGGCAAGGAGCTGGCCTCGATCATCCACCCCGAGGACCTCGGCTGCGTGGTCCACGAGGTGCGCCGCTTCCTCGCAGCAAGCCCCGCCGAGGAGCCCACCACCCGCATCGAGTGCCGTTTCAGGGCCGGCGACGGCGGAGGCTGGCTGAACGTGGAGTCCACGGTCAACCGCCACCACGGCGGCCTTATCTTCAACAGCCGGGACGTGACCGAAAGAGTGCGCCTGCAGGCCCAGCTGCAGCACAACGCCGAGCACGACCCGCTCACCGACCTGCCCAACCGCGCCCTGTTCACCAAGCGTGTCCAGCAGGCGCTCTCCGGCCGCCGCTCCTCCGACCGGGGTGCCGCCCTGCGCAACACGGCGGTCCTCTTCATCGACCTCGACGGCTTCAAGGCCGTCAACGACACCATCGGGCACCAGGCCGGGGACGAACTGCTCGTCCAGGCCGCCCGCAGACTCCAGGACGCCGTCCGGCAGGGGGACACCGCCTCCCGCCTCGGGGGCGACGAGTTCGCGGCCCTGATCGTCGGCGACGGTTCCCGCGACCGCGCCGCCCGGGAGCAGCACATCGTGGAGCTCGCCGACCGCCTCAGGGTCGCCCTCTCGCAGCCGTACACCATCGACGGCAACGACGTCCGGGTGGCCGCCTCCATCGGGGTCTCCTTCGCCGAGCCCGGCCTCGGCGCGGGTGAGCTGCTGCGCAACGCCGACCTCGCCATGTACCGCGCCAAGGCGTCCGGCAAGGGGCGCGTCGAGCTGTACAAGCCACAGATGCAGCAGGACGTCGTACGCAAGGCCGAGCTGGCCACCCGGCTGCGGGCCGCGCTGCACGACGGCGAGTTCATGCTGCTGAACCAGCCCGTGGTGGAGCTGGAGACCGGCCGGATCTCGTCGGTCGCCACGGCGGCCCGCTGGCGCTCGTCCCAGGGGGTGTTGTTCACGCCCGCCGAGTTCCTGCGGGTCTCCGAGGACAGCGACAAGACCGCCGAACTGGGCCGCTGGATGCTGGAGCAGGCCGTCGAGCAGGCCGCCGACCGTCTCAGCAACGGCCTGAACGTACCGGTCTCCGTCCGGATGAGCGCCCGGCGTCTGCTGGACCGCTCACTGCCGCCGGGCTCGGTCGAGGCGCTTCTGACCCGTCACGGACTGCCCTCCGGCTCCCTGGTGGTCGAGCTCTCCGACACCGAGTTGAAGTGCCCGCTCGACGAGCTGGAGCGCCGCCTGCACCATCTGCGGCGACTCGGGGTCCGGATCGCCCTGGACGGCCTCGGCAGTGGTCACGCGGCCATCACGGCGCTGCGCCGGCTCCCCGTCGACGTACTGAAGCTGGACCGGAGCCTCGTCGAGGGCATCGTGGAGTCCACCCGACTGCACAAGATCACCCGGGGGTTGCTGCGCATCGCCGACGACCTGGGGCTCCAGTCCGTCGCCGACGGCGTGGACCTGCCCGAGCAGGTGGTCGTCCTGCGCGCGATGGGCTGCACCCACGGGCAGGGCGCGGCCTTCTCCGGACCGCTGGACGAGTACCGGCTCCGCCGGGCCCTGTCCCTCGGGCACTATCCGGTGCCCGGAGGGTCCGCGGAACCGGCGTTCGCGGGTGGCGCGAGAGAGCCCGAGGGACGTGTCGGGGGTGAGCGGGCATGGCGGGCCGCAGGGGTGTACACAGGTGGTGTACCCGCTGTCTACGGAGGCGGAAGTGCCCATCGCTCACATAATGAGACTCCCGTCCCACCCGCTTGACACGCGGTGCGCGCGAGGGGGAGGGTCAGTGCCATGCGCACCCGAATCCTCGTACTTGGAAAGCGCGTCGGCTGAAGCTGGGACCCACCGGACCACGTTCCGGAATCCCCAGCGACCGTTCCCGGCGCGCTCCCCTCGCTTGCCTCGTGGCAAGGAGGGGTTTTTTGTTGCACGGGCACCAGTCGGCGTTAGCCGCACACCGCACGAACCTCGCAAAACACCCTCAGCATCGAGAAGAGAATGCCGATGACCGAGCAGGCCACCGGGGCCCACCATCCGCAGCCGCGGCCCCGATCCGGAGGACCGACCACCCCCGTCGAGCACGTCACGGGTGCGCAGTCCCTCATCCGCTCTCTCGAGGAGGTCGGGGCCGACACGGTGTTCGGCATTCCCGGCGGCACCATCCTCCCGGCCTATGACCCGATGATGGACTCCCAGCGGGTGCGCCACGTGCTGGTCCGCCACGAGCAGGGCGCCGGCCACGCGGCCACCGGTTACGCGCAGGCCACCGGCAAGGTCGGAGTGTGCATGGCGACATCCGGGCCGGGCGCCACCAACCTGGTCACCCCGATCGCCGACGCGCACATGGACTCCGTGCCGCTGGTCGCGATCACCGGACAGGTCGCGGTCAAGGCGATCGGCACGGACGCCTTCCAGGAGGCGGACATCGTCGGCATCACCATGCCGATCACCAAGCACAGCTTCCTGGTGACCAAGGCGGAGGACATCCCCCGGGCGATCGCGCAGGCGTTCCACATCGCCTCCACCGGCCGCCCGGGACCGGTCCTGGTCGACATCCCCAAGGACGTCCTCCAGGCGAAGACCACCTTCTCCTGGCCGCCCGCCATGGACCTGCCCGGCTACCGGCCCGTCACCAAGCCGCACGCCAAGCAGATCCGCGAGGCCGCCAAGCTGATCACCGCCGCAAAGCGGCCCGTGCTGTACGTCGGCGGCGGTGTCCTCAAGGCGCGGGCCACGGCCGAGCTGAAGGTGCTGGCCGAGCTGACCGGCGCGCCCGTCACCACCACCCTGATGGCGCTCGGCGCGTTCCCCGACAGCCACCCCCAGCACCTGGGCATGCCCGGCATGCACGGCTCGGTGGCCGCCGTCACCGGCCTGCAGAAGGCCGACCTGATCGTCGCCCTCGGCGCGCGCTTCGACGACCGGGTCACCGGCAAGCTGGACAGCTTCGCACCCTTCGCCAAGATCGTCCACGCGGACATCGACCCGGCGGAGATCGGCAAGAACCGCGCCGCCGACGTGCCGATCGTGGGTGACGCCCGCGAGGTCATCGCCGACCTGGTCCAGGCGGTGCAGAAGGAGCACAGCGAGGGCGGACAGGGCGACTACAGCGCCTGGTGGAAGGACCTCAACCGCTGGCGCGAGACCTACCCCCTCGGCTACGACCAGCCGGCCGACGGCTCGCTCTCCCCGCAGGCGGTCATCGAGCGCATCGGTCAGCTCGCCCCCGAGGGCACGATCTTCACGGCGGGCGTCGGCCAGCACCAGATGTGGGCCGCCCACTTCATCCAGTACGAGAAGCCCGCCACCTGGCTGAACTCCGGCGGCGCCGGAACGATGGGGTACGCAGTGCCGGCCGCCATGGGCGCCAAGGCCGGAGCCCCGGACCGGCCCGTCTGGGCGATCGACGGCGACGGCTGCTTCCAGATGACCAACCAGGAACTGACCACCTGCGCCCTGAACAACATCCCGATCAAGGTCGCCATCATCAACAACGGCGCCCTCGGCATGGTCCGCCAGTGGCAGACGCTGTTCTACAACCAGCGCTACTCCAACACCGTCCTGCACAGCGGCCCGGACGACGTGAACCCCAACGCCCGCGGCACCCGCGTCCCCGACTTCGTCAAGCTGTCGGAGGCCATGGGCTGCTACGCCATCCGGTGCGAGTCCCCGGACGACCTCGACAAGGTCATCGAGGAGGCGAACTCGATCAACGACCGTCCGGTCGTCATCGACTTCGTCGTGCACGAGGACGCGATGGTGTGGCCGATGGTCGCCGCCGGCACCTCCAACGACACGATCATGGCCGCCCGGGACGTCCGCCCCGACTTCGGCGACAACGAAGACGACTGAGAGCCGTAGGTAAAGGAACCCGACCATGTCCAAGCACACGCTCTCCGTCCTGGTGGAGAACACCCCCGGCATCCTGGCCCGGATCGCCGCCCTGTTCTCCCGCCGCGGCTTCAACATCGACTCGCTCGCGGTCGGTGTCACCGAGCACCCCGAGATCTCCCGGATCACCATCGTGGTGACGGTGGTCGACGAACTGCCGCTGGAGCAGGTGACGAAGCAGCTCAACAAGCTCGTCAACGTCCTGAAGATCGTCGAACTGGAGCCGGGCTCGGCCGTTCAGCGGGAACTCGTTCTGGTGAAGGTGCGCGCCGACAACGAGACGCGCTCCCAGATCGTCGAGATCGTCCAGCTGTTCCGCGCCAAGACCGTCGACGTCTCCCCGGAGGCCGTCACCATCGAGGCCACCGGGTCCAGCGACAAGCTGACCGCCATGCTCAAGATGCTGGAGCCGTTCGGCATCAAGGAGCTGGTCCAGTCCGGCACGATCGCGATCGGCCGCGGTGCCCGTTCGATCACGGACCGCTCGCTGCGCGCCCTGGACCGATCGGCCTGACGCACGATACGGGCGGCCGACGACCCGCGGCCGCCCGTATGCCGAGACCCGCAGACCTTCATTCCGCCCGCCGTCATACGGTGGGACGCAACACCTGCACTCAAGGAGAGAACCCAAAGTGGCCGAGCTGTTCTACGACGCCGACGCCGACCTGTCCATCATCCAGGGCCGCAAGGTCGCGGTCATCGGTTACGGCAGCCAGGGCCACGCCCACGCGCTGTCCCTGCGCGACTCGGGCGCGGACGTCCGCGTCGGTCTGCACGAGGGCTCCAAGTCCAAGGCGAAGGCCGAGGAGCAGGGCCTGCGTGTGGTGACTCCGTCGGAGGCCGCCGCCGAGGCCGACGTCATCATGATCCTCGTGCCGGACCCGATCCAGGCCCAGGTCTACGAGGACCACATCAAGGACAACCTGAACGACGGTGACGCGCTGTTCTTCGGTCACGGCCTGAACATCCGCTTCGGCTTCATCAAGCCCCCGGCCGGCGTCGACGTCTGCATGGTCGCCCCCAAGGGCCCCGGCCACCTGGTCCGCCGCCAGTACGAGGAGGGCCGCGGCGTTCCGTGTATCGCCGCCGTCGAACAGGACGCCACGGGCAACGCCTTCGCGCTGGCCCTGTCGTACGCCAAGGGCATCGGCGGCACCCGCGCCGGCGTCATCAAGACCACCTTCACCGAGGAGACCGAGACCGACCTCTTCGGTGAGCAGGCGGTTCTCTGCGGTGGTACGGCCGCGCTGGTGAAGGCGGGCTTCGAGACGCTGACCGAGGCCGGTTACCAGCCGGAGATCGCGTACTTCGAGTGCCTGCACGAGCTGAAGCTGATCGTCGACCTCATGTACGAGGGCGGCCTGGAGAAGATGCGCTGGTCGATCTCCGAGACCGCCGAGTGGGGCGACTACGTCACCGGCCCCCGCATCATCACAGACGCCACCAAGGCCGAGATGAAGAAGATCCTCGCCGAGATCCAGGACGGCACCTTCGCCCAGCAGTGGATGGACGAGTACCACGGCGGTCTGAAGAAGTACAACGAGTACAAGACCCAGGACTCCGAGCACCTGCTGGAGACCACGGGCAAGGAGCTGCGCAAGCTCATGAGCTGGGTCAACGACGAAGAGGCGTGATCCGCGGGGCCGGTCGCGGCGGGGTCACCCGGTGCCGCGACCGGCCTCGTCCGCACGTCCGGGTGACCTTTCCGCGGTGGCGTGGGACGACGCCCCCGGCGCCACTACACTGCTGCACTACATACGCGTCAGGCCCACAGCGTCGTGCGTCTTCCACGCGGCCAAGCGACACCGGGGAATTCCGGGTGTCACTCCCCTCCACCGCCTGCGGCCGTCGGGACGGCCGTCCGCAGCACTGGACTTGTGAGGACTCACGTGAGCTCGAAACCAGTCGTACTGATCGCTGAAGAGCTGTCGCCCGCCACCGTCGACGCGCTGGGCCCGGACTTCGAGATCCGGAACGTCAACGGAGCGGACCGAGCCGAACTGCTCCCGGCCATCGCCGACGTCGACGCGATCCTGATCCGCTCGGCCACCAAGGTCGATGCCGAGGCGATCGCCGCCGCGAAGAAGCTGAAGGTCGTCGCGCGCGCCGGCGTCGGCCTGGACAACGTGGACGTCTCCGCCGCCACCAAGGCCGGCGTGATGGTCGTCAACGCCCCCACCTCGAACATCGTGACCGCCGCCGAGCTGGCCTGCGGTCTGCTCCTCGCCACCGCCCGCCACATCCCGCAGGCGAACACGGCGCTGAAGAACGGCGAGTGGAAGCGCAGCAAGTACACGGGCGTGGAGCTGGCCGAGAAGACCCTCGGTGTCGTCGGCCTCGGCCGCATCGGCGCCCTGGTGGCCCAGCGCATGTCCGCCTTCGGCATGAAGGTCGTCGCCTACGACCCCTACGTGCAGCCCGCGCGCGCCGCGCAGATGGGCGTCAAGGTCCTGTCGCTGGACGAGCTGCTCGAGGTCTCCGACTTCATCACCGTCCACCTGCCGAAGACCCCCGAGACGGTCGGCCTGATCGGCGCCGAGGCGCTGCAGAAGGTCAAGCCCTCGGTGCGCATCGTCAACGCCGCGCGCGGCGGGATCGTCGACGAGGCCGCGCTGTACTCGGCGCTCAAGGAGGGCCGCGTCGCCGGCGCGGGCCTCGATGTGTACGCCAAGGAGCCCTGCACCGACTCGCCGCTGTTCGAGCTGGACGAGGTCGTCTGCACCCCGCACCTCGGTGCCTCCACCGACGAGGCGCAGGAGAAGGCCGGCATCGCGGTGGCGCGGTCCGTGCGGCTCGCCCTCGCCGGTGAGCTGGTCCCGGACGCGGTGAACGTCCAGGGCGGTGTCATCGCCGAGGACGTCAAGCCGGGTCTGCCGCTCGCCGAGCGGCTCGGCCGGATCTTCACCGCGCTCGCCGGTGAGGTCGCGGTCCGCCTCGACGTCGAGGTGTACGGCGAGATCACCCAGCACGACGTGAAGGTGCTGGAGCTGTCCGCGCTCAAGGGTGTCTTCGAGGACGTCGTCGACGAGACGGTGTCGTACGTCAACGCTCCGCTGTTCGCGCAGGAGCGCGGCGTCGAGGTGCGGCTGACGACCTCGTCCGAGTCGCCGGACCACCGCAATGTCGTCACCGTGCGCGGGACGCTCGGCAGCGGCGAGGAGGTGTCGGTGTCCGGGACGCTGGCCGGGCCGAAGCACCACCAGAAGATCGTCGCGGTCGGTGAGTACGACGTGGACCTCGCGCTCGCCGACCACATGGTCGTCCTCAACTACGTCGACCGGCCCGGTGTCGTCGGCACGGTGGGGCGTGTCTTCGGTGAGGCCGGTATCAACATCGCCGGGATGCAGGTCGCGCGTTCCACGGCGGGGGGCGAGGCGCTGGCGGTGCTGACGGTGGACGACACGGTTCCGCCGGCGGTGCTGGCGGAGGTCGCGGAGGAGATCGGGGCGACGTCGGCGCGGTCGGTCAACCTGGTCTGAGGTTGCTGTTTCGTGGGAGGCGGGGTCTGGTCACCTGTGGGTGACCGGCCCCGCCTTTTGCGCCCCCGCCGCCTCTACCCGTCCCATCCTGAAGGGGCTGCGCCCCTTTGACCCCCAGGCGTCCGTCCGGTGGGGGCTGGTCGCGCAGTTCCCCGCGCCCCTGAAAAGCACGGGGCGCAGCCCCTGCTTTTCAGGCCCGCAGGGGCCTGTGTCTTTCAGGGGTGCGGGGAACTGCGCGAGAAGCCCCCACCGGGCCGCACCCGACAACGAACCGCACCCCGGGACGCGTCCCCGGGCGTGTCAGGATGGCGGCGTGGCTCAGAGCATCGTTCACGCGCCGTTCGTCGGGCGGGACACCGAGATGGCCCGGCTGCGGGACGTGTTGGACCGGGCCGGTGGCGGGGAGCCCCGGGCCGTGCTGGTCGCGGGGGACGCGGGGGTCGGGAAGAGCCGGACCCTGGCGGAGGCCGCGGCGTACGCGGCGCGCAACGGCACCGTCGTCTTCACCGGCCACTGTGTCGATCTCGGCGACGTCGGTCTGCCCTATCTGCCGTTCACCGAGATCCTCGGTGCCCTCGCCGCGGACGAGCGGTTCGCGCCGCTCCTGCAGGCGCACCCGGCGACCGGACGCCTCCTCGGCGGCGGAGCGGACGGTGGTGACCGGCTGCAGCTCTTCGAGGGCATCGCGGCGCTGCTGACGGACCTCGCCGGCTCGACGCCCGTCCTGCTCGTGCTGGAGGACCTGCACTGGGCCGACCAGTCCTCGCGGGACCTGCTGCGTTTCCTGCTCAGCCGGGCCGTGCTCCAGCGGCCCACCCCCGGTGCCCCGGCCCACCGGCTCGCCGTCTTCGCCTCGTACCGCGCGGACGATCTGCACCGGCGCCACCCACTGCGCCCGCTGCTGGCCGAGCTGGTGCGGCTGCCCGCCGTGGAACGGCTGGAGCTGAGGCCGATGCCCGACACGGAGATGGCCCGGCTGGTGCGCTCGCTGCGTACCGAGCCGCTGCCCGAGGCCACCGTGGGCCGGATCGTCGAGCGGGCGGAGGGCAACGCGTTCTACGCGGAGGAGCTGCTGGCCGCGACGGCGGACGAGCCCGGCGCGGTGCTGCCCAGCGGGCTGGCCGACGTCCTGCTGATCCGGATCGAGCAACTGCCCGGCGCCGCCCAGCAGGTGCTGCGCACGGCGGCGGTCGCGGGCCGCAGGGTCGAGCACGAACTGCTGCGGGACGCCGTCCAACTCCCCGACGACGAGCTGGAGTCGGCGCTGCGCGAGGCGGTCGGCCGGCAACTGCTGCTGCCGGGCGAGGGATCGACGTACGAGTTCCGGCACGCCCTCACCCGGGAGGCCGTCTACGCGGATCTGCTGCCGGGCGAACGGGTCCGGCTGCACGGGGTGTTCGCCAAGCTGCTGGCCCGCCGGGGGAGGGCGGGGGAGAGCGCCGAGCGCGCCCACCACTCGCGCGAGAGCCATGACCTCGCCGACGCGCTGGCGGCGTCCGTCGAGGCCGCCGACCACGCGCACGGCATCGGGGCGCCCGCCGAGGAACTGCGGCAGCTGGAGGGCGCGCTCGATCTGTGGTCGTCCGTGGACGCCGGGGCCCGGCCCCGGGACCTGGACGCGGTGACCCTGACCCTGCGTGCCTCGGCCGCCGCCGCGCGGGCCGGGGAGAACCACCGTGCCGTCTCCCTCTCCCGCTCGGCGCTCGCCGGAGCGGGACCGGACGCGGACTCCGAGCTGGCCGCCCGGGTGCGCTACACGCTCGCCGGTGACCTGATGCGCGTGGACCATCTGGAGGCCGCGTTCCGGTACAGCAGCGAGGCGCTGGCGATGATCCCCGCCGAGCCGCCGTCCCGTACCTGGGTGTGGGCGGCGGCCACGCATGTGATGGCGGCGCGGTACGTCGGGGAGGACGACGAGGCGGCGCGGGTGGCGGGGGAGGCGCTGGGCGTGGCCGAGCGGCTCGAACTGGTCGACGCCCAGGCGGATCTGATCATCTCCGTGGTGGGTCTGGAGCCCCGGCGCAACCGGCGTACGCCGGAGGGCCGGGCACGGCTGCGTGACGCCAGCGAGCTGGCCCGGCGCGCGGGCAACGTCCCGGTGGAGATGCGTGCCCTGTTCAACCTCGCCGTCGGCTGTTTCGAGTCCGGCGACCTCGACGACTGCCTCGCCTGGCTCTCCGAGGGGCTCGACCGGGCGGGCCGCGCCGGCCTGCTCTCCTCCCCGTACCCGGTGGAGATGCGGTACCTCCACTCCCTCTGCCTCTACACGCTGGGCCGCTGGGACGAGTGCGTCCGCTCGGCAGCCGACGCCGACCGGCTGCCCGCGGACGCCGGCTACGCGGTGGGTCCCGCCCTGTACGTGGCCCTCGCCCGGGGCGACGAGAGCGCCGTCGACCGGGCGCGGGCGCTCCTGGAGGGGCCGTACGACTTCATGGCGGCCCTCGTCGCGGGCATCACCCTCACGGAGGCGGCCGTCCTGCGGCGCGATGCCGAGGCCGTGGTCGCGCAGTTCCGTACGAGTGTCGCCGTCCTCACCGAGCAGGCGGGGGTCCGGCCCGACGCGACCGTCCGGTTCGCCGCGCTCGCGCTCGGGGCGATCGCGGACGCGGTGGCGGACCGGAGGTCGGCCGGGGACGAGGAGGCGGTGCGGCGCTGGGCCGCCACAGGTGAGGAACTGGTGGTGGCCGCGCGGATCACCGCCGCCGAGGGGGAGGACGGGGGCCGGCAGGGCCCGGAGGGGCTGGCCTGGCTGGCTCGGGCCGAGGCGGAGTGGACGCGCGTACGGACCGGGCCCGATGTGGAGGCCTGGCGCGCGGTGGTCGACGCGTTCGCGTTCGGTGATCCGTACGAGCGGGCGCGGTGCCGGCTGCGGCTGGCGGAGGCCCTGCTGGCGGCGGGGGAGCGGGAGGAGGCGGCGGCCGAGGCCCGGGCGGTGGGGGAGACCGCCGACCGGCTGGGCACCGTCCCGCTGCGCTCCGCCCTGGACGCGCTGGTCCGGCGGGGGCGGTTGGGCGAGGCCCCGGGGGAAGGGGACGTGCCCGCGCTCACGGCGCGGGAGGGCGATGTCCTGCGGCTGCTCGCGCGCGGCCGGACCAACCGGCAGATCGGCGAGGAGCTGTTCATCACCGGGAAGACGGCGAGTGTCCATGTGTCCAACATCCTGGCCAAGCTGGGGGCGACGAGCCGCACGGAGGCGGTGGCCATCGCCTACCGGCAGGGGCTGATCACGACCGGCACGCCGACCTGATCGTAGGGCCGGGGTGGAAGCGTCTAGGCCACGGTGGCCCGGGCCGGTACGAGTCTTCCGGCGCGCATCTCGACCGCGCGGTTCGCGAAGTGGCGTACGACCGCGCGGTCGTGGCAGATGAAGAGGTACCCGAGGTTCAGCTCGTCCTGGAGGTCGGCCAGCAGGTTGAGGACGCCGGCCCGGATGGAGGGGTCCAGGGCGGACACCGGCTCGTCGAGGACCAGCAGACGCGGCTCGGACGCCAACGCCCGCGCGATACCGACCCGTTGGCACTGACCGCCGGACAACTCGTGCGGGAAGCGGTCGCCGAGGGCCGGGTTCAGGCCCACCCGGTCCAGGAGCGCGGCGACCCGGGCGGGGCCCGTGGCGTCCCAGCGGCCCTGGACGCGCAGGGGTTCCGCCACCGCCTCCCGGACGCGGTGGCGCGGGCTGAGCGAGCCGTACGGATCCTGGAAGACCGGCTGCATACGGGGCCGGAGCGGGCGCAGCTCGCGCTCGGTGAGCGACGTCAACTCCCGTCCCTCGAAGCGGACCTCGCCGTCGTCCGGGCGGCGCAGGAGGAGCACGGCGGCAACCGTGGAGGACTTTCCGCAGCCGGACGGGCCGTTGAGTGCCAGGGTCTCGCCCGCCTCCACCGTGAAGGACACCCGGTCGACGGCCGTGACCTGCCCGTAGCGGACGACCAGGTCGCGCACGTCGAGCAGGGGGGCGTTCGGGTTCACGCGCGCTCCAGGAACAACTCGGTAGCGGGGTGCGGGACTTCGTCCCAGCGGTGGCAGGAGACCTCATGGCCGGGGGCGGCCGTCCACGGCTGCGGTTCCTCGCGGCGGCAGCGGTCCTCGGCGAGGGGGCAGCGCGGCGCGAAGGCGCAGCCCGGCGGGAGGGCTTCGGGCGTCGGCGGGGAGCCGGGTACGG
>NZ_JARGEE010000759.1:0-2203 GCF_033794485.1 Streptomyces sp. MB09-02B | reverse complement strand
TACCCGTCCCTCCCCCACTCTCGGCTTCGCTCGAGCGGGAGGTGCCCCCACCAAGGGGCTGCGCCCGTGCTTTTCGGGCCGGAAGGCCGTAGGCCTTTCAGGGGCGCGGGGAACTGCGCGAGAAGCCCCACCGGGCCCGCACCCGCCGACGCGCCTGTACCCCCTGTCACGCGTCGCGCTGAGGCCGACGTGGGACGGGACGCGTGTCACAGTGGTCTGCGGTTCCCTCGCCCCCGGCATCGCCCTATGGTCAGGCGCATGTTCGCTGCCTATGCCGCCCGCATCGACCGTGACCAACCGCTGAACGGACTGGAGTTGGGCGACCGGCCCGCGCCGGAACCGAGGCCCGGCTGGACGACCGTGAGGGTGAAGGCCGCCTCGCTGAACCACCACGACCTGTGGTCCCTGCGCGGGGTCGGCCTCGCTGAGGACAACCTGCCCATGATCCTCGGCTGTGACGCCGCCGGCGTCGACGAGAACGGCAACGAGGTCGTCCTGCACTCGGTGATCGGACAGACCGGCCACGGCGTCGGCCCGGACGAGCCCCGCTCCATCCTCACCGAGCGCTACCAGGGCACCTTCGCCGAACTCGTCTCCGTCCCCACCTGGAACGTCCTCCCCAAGCCCGCCGAACTCTCCTTCGAAGAGGCCGCCTGCCTGCCCACCGCCTGGCTGACGGCGTACCGCATGCTCTTCACCAACGCCGGTGTACGTCCCGGGGACTCCGTTCTCGTCCAGGGCGCCGGTGGCGGTGTCGCCACCGCCGCGATCGTGCTCGGCAAGGCGGCGGGACTGCGGGTCTTCGCCACCAGCCGGGACGAGGCCAAGCGCAAGCGGGCCCTGGAACTCGGCGCTGTGGAGGCGCTGGAGTCAGGTGCTCGGCTCCCGCAGCGCGTGGACGCGGTCATCGAGACCGTCGGTGCCGCCACCTGGTCCCACTCGGTGAAGTCCCTGCGTCCCGGCGGCAGTCTCGTCATCTCGGGTGCCACCAGCGGCGACCGCCCCTCCCACGCCGAACTGACCCGCATCTTCTTCCTCGAACTCAAGGTCGTCGGCTCCACCATGGGGACCAAGGACGAGCTGGAGGACCTCCTCTCTTTCTGTGCCGCGACCGGTGTCCGCCCCGTCATCGACGAGGTGCTGCCCCTGGACCGCGCTCGCGAGGGCTTCGAACGCCTCGCGGCAGGCGACCAGTTCGGCAAGATCGTGCTCACCAGCCCCTGACGATCTCGGTACGACGGAGGCCGGCCCGGACGTTCCGGGCCGGCCTCCGTCATGTCAACCCTGGTTGACGCGGAGGGTGCTGTCAATGTAAGTTGACAGCATGACCGAAGCAACGGATCTCGCCGAGCGCGCGGGCGATCGTGACCCCCGGGTCGGACTGCGGGCCGTCGCCGCACTGCGGAGGCTGCTGGAGCAGTTGGAGTCGGTGCAGGTGCGCAGCGCGCGCAACCAGGGCTGGTCGTGGCAGGAGATCGCCGCGGAACTCGGGGTCAGTAGGCAGGCAGTCCACAAGAAGTACGGGAGGCATTGATGTTCGAGCGGTTTACAAAGGATGCCCGGGCCGTGGTCCTGGGCGCGGTCGAGCACGCCGAACGCACCCGCGCGGGGGAGGTGACCGAGGAGCATCTGCTCCTCTCCCTGCTGGACAGGAAGGCCAGCCGCGCCTCGTTCGCCCTGGCCGCGCTCGGGCTCTCCGAAGGTGAACGCAAGGACTCCGTGGGGCGGGCCCTTGCCGAGGCCCGACGCCGGGGCGGCCTCTCCCGAGCGGACACGGACGCCCTCTCCGGCCTCGGTATCGACCTCTCTCAGATCGTCTCCCGCGTCGAAGAGGCCCACGGGGTGGGAGCGTTGGAGTCGGGCGGCGCGGGACGACGGCGGCGGCGTCGGTTCTCGGGGCACCGTCCCTTCACCCGCGACGCCAAGGACGTCCTCACCCGCTCCCTCAGCACCGCCCATGCCCATCGTGACCTCCCCCACGCACGAATCCGCTCGCGCGGGGGGACCCCCATCGGCGACGAACACCTTCTGCTCGCGCTCACCACCCGCCCCGGGGTTCCGGCCGAGGTGCTCGCGGACCATGGGGTGACGTACGAGGCGCTGGAGCGGGTGCTCTATGGGGTAGGGGAGGCCAAGGCGGGCTGAGAGGGTTGGGTGCGTGCTGTTGTACCAATTTACCACGCCCCAAAAAAGGGAAAAAACT
>NZ_JARGEE010000758.1:0-2211 GCF_033794485.1 Streptomyces sp. MB09-02B | reverse complement strand
CCCCCGAGCCCGCCCTGAGCCCGCGCCCGCGCCCGTTCCGGCACCCGAGCCCGCGCCCGTTCCGGCGTCCGTGCCCGTTCCGGCACCTGTGCCCGCGCCCGTCCCTGCGTCCGAGCCCCCGGCGGCTGGTGAGGCCGTCGCCGATCCGCACGGTGCCATCAGCGCGGCCGTCGGGGCGGGACGGCATGGTGAGGCCGATGCCCTCGCCGCTCGGTGGGAGCAGGAGGCCCTGCGGGAGTTCGGGGACGGGTCGGAGGAGGTGCTGCACTGGCGGGAGGTACGGGCCGACCTGGCCATGTTCGCGGGCGACCCGGCGGGCAGCTGTGCGGCCTGGATGGGGGTCGCGCGGGCGCGGCTCGCGGCGGGGCGGCCGGCCCAGGATCCCGCGGTCGAGGCCGCGGTCGACCGGGCGCACCATCAGTGGAGCCTGATCACGGACACCGCGCGCGCCCATCAACTCGGCGTTGATTTCGTGGAGTTGCGGGGGCGGGTCCCGGGCCGGCGCGCCGGGGCCCTAGAGCACGCCCGGCAGCATCTGGCCGAACTGCGGCGGCAGCCCGCGTAGGTGAGGTTCCGGTGAGGTCGGCCCAGCACGTACCCGGTAGGCCGAGCCGGTCGATGAGCCGTCGTTCCGTTCGTCGTAGATCGATGAGCCGTCGATCAGGGCGCATGCCGGGCCGACCTCGGAGGGGGAGTTGTACGAGGTCACACCGTGTGTACACGGCGTGGCACCGCACGTTGATCACTTAAGCGGTCGTGGCTCCGAAACGGATCGGAGCCGGATCAGAGGGCGGTCAGAAACTCCCCAGCGGTTGGCAAAGTCCACCTCCGGTCACAACCCTTGGGCTAGAACCTGTCGTGTCGTCCGGATCACGCCTGGGACGGCCGGCTCACGACGGCGCCGGGATGCGGACCCTGAACCAGGCGCCCCGGTGGGACGGTTCGGACGGTTCCAGTGTGACCACGCCCCCGTGGGCCGTCGCGATCGCCGACACGATGCTGAGACCGAGCCCGCTGCCGGCGGCCCGCGTCTCCTCGCCGCGTACGAAGGGGTCGAAGAGACGGGCACGGAGTTCGTCGGGGACACCCGGGCCGTCGTCCAGTACCTCGATCACCCGGTGACCGTCCTCCGTACCGAGCCCCAGCGTGGTCGTCGTCCCCGGCGGCGTGTGCACGCGGGCGTTGGCCAACAGGTTGGCGACCAGTTGGTGCAGCCGCAACGGGTCACCGGTGACCGTGTGGTCGCCGGGGGCCAGCAGCAGTCGTACGGGGCGGTCGGGGTGGCAGTCACGCGCGGCGGTGACCGCGTCGCGGCACAGCTGGGCCAGATCCACGCAGGTCAGCTGGAGGGGCTGGCCGAAGTCCAGGCGGGTCAGCAGCACCAGCTCGTCGACGAGCGTGCCCATCCGGCCGACCTCGGCGGTGATCCGGTCGAGAGCCTCCCGCCGCATCGGCTCGTACGCGGGGTCGCCGACCCGGGCGAGTTCGGCGTAACCGGAGATCGTGGTCAGCGGGTTGCGCAGTTCGTGCCCGGCGGCCGCCATGAACTCGCGCAGCCGACGCTCGGTGTCCTGCCGCTCCCAGACCTCGCGGCGACCGAGGCGGCGGGCGCCGATCAGGACGGTGGCCAGGAGCGGGAGCGCGGCGGCCGTCTCGACCTCGAGCAGGTGCTCGACCGCCCGCCGGTCGTCGGCGGTGGATCTCGCGGTGACGACGTACCCGCCCTCGTGACGCGGGCCCGCGTCCGCCGTGCGCACCACCTTCGCCCGGTAGCTCTCCCCGAACGCCGAGGGGGTCGACCGGGCCGCGTACGCCTTCAGCCGGGCGGGCGTGAGCGCGGGGAACGTGGGCAGGTCGTCGGACCCGGGGTAACGCGCCACGACCTCCCCCTGCTCGTCGAGGACGAGGACGAGACCGTGCTCGTCGAGGGGCTCCCGCTCGCCGGAGCCGCCGAAGGCGACCGTCTTGTCGAAGGCGACCGTGCTGTCGAAGGCGCTGGCCCTCGTTATCTCCTGGTCGGTGCGGGTCGTGAGGTGGTGGGCGAGGGTGTGGGCGGAGAGGGCGGCGACGGCGCCCAGGGTCGCGATCGTGGCGACCAGCCAGAAGCCGACGGTGCGTTGACCGGTGCGGTGGGGGCGGATCGGCTGCTCGACCGGGGGGACCGGGCGGCCGATCCGCCCCCACCGCACCGGTCAACGCACCGTCGGCTTC
>NZ_JARGEE010000757.1:0-2212 GCF_033794485.1 Streptomyces sp. MB09-02B | reverse complement strand
GCCTACGACGAGTGGGGCAAGAACCCGTCGCGGGCCGCCGGGGCTGTCACCTTCAACGTCCTGACCACCATCTTCACGGGCGGCGCGGGCGGCGCGGTCTCCGGCGCGGGCAAGGCGGGCGCCATCGCCAAGGCGATCTCGTTCGCGGGCAAGGCCGGCAGGATCGTCGACCCGATGACGTACCTCACCAAGGGCGTCGGCGCGACGGCGGTGAAGATCAGCGACGTCATGGCGAGCCTGCGCGGCATCACCGACGGCACACACATCAGGCTCGGCGAGGGCACGTACCAGATCGCCGACGCACCCACCATCACGGACGACCTCCCGGCGGGCCTCACCCCCGAGAACAGCGTCCGCATGGAGACGCCCAAGGGCGAGGTCGTCTACCTCGACACCCAGACCCTCGTCGTCCACAACGCCGACGGCACGGTCCGCGAGTCCCTGGACGCCATCAAGCACGAGGGGACGGCGGCGGAGCGCGGCGCGGACGTGCGCACACCGGAGCAGGAGTTGGTGGGAGCCGGCGCCAAGGTGGGCGACGGCGGCACGGGGGCTGTGGGACGTGTCGGGGACGACCTGGGCGGTACCGGGCGGGTGAGCGACAACGGCCTGCCGGGCGGGCGTGCGGAGAACCTGCCGGGCGGGCGGACCGATGACCTGGGCCGGGGGCCTGCGGGGAGTCATGAGACGCCGGGGAGCGGCGGCGGCTCTCGCGGAGGCGACGGCCCGACCGGCGGTGGCCACGGGCACGGCGAGACATCGAGCGGCAGTCACCACGAAACCCCCTCAGGCGGGCGTGGAGAGACACCTGCGGGTGGTCACGGCGAGGGTGCTCCTGCGGGTGGTCACGGCGAGGGTGCTGCGGGCCGGGGCGACCACGTCGGCGGATCACACCCGGGTTCCGACGGAAACCAGCGACCGGACCTCCCGGCGTCACCGCCCGTCGACCACATCACCGATCTCCCGGGTGGCGATGGCGTGGTGCCGCCGCCCGGCGCGGGCGAGAAGCTCCTCGCCACGCTGAACGACGCCGAGGTGACGCGGCAGGGCGGACTCATCACCGAGGTGAACGGACGCCCGGTCGCCGACTACCTGGACGACTTGTCCCGTGACCGGGCCGACGTGTATCTGCAGGCGAAGGACGCCAAGACCTGGCCTCGGGCACAGACCGGAGCGTGCGTCGGTGCCGTGATGGACCTGCGCACCGGGCATGTCGTCGAAGGCATCAACGGTCCCAGGCCGCCCGAATCCATTCCTCTCGCACGGCTGCACCCCACATTGCGGGCTCGCTACGACGAGATCGCCGGCAGCCCGCCGCATCACGCCCCCATCCTCAGCCATGCGGAGGTCAAGGCGGCGAACCAGCTGCTGTGGGCGCGTACGGAGGCAGGCCTCCCGGACGGCCCGGCGGCACTGGCGGAGATGCGGGCCTCGGTTCAGTTCCCGTACATGGCCGACAAGGCGACCGGGCGCTACCCGCGGGGCGCGCCGTTCTGTGGTAACTGCAACCATATGTTGGAAGGGGTGCCGAGCAGCCACGGCCGCTATCTCAAGGACCCCCCTGGCCCCGAGAACTGGATTCCCTGATGACCCTTCCCCGCATCGACATCGACGATCCCAAGGTGGATTTCGACGACGGAGAACGCCTTTTCTACCAGGGCGAGCTGTTCACCGGCGAGGTCGTCGAGTACCAGGGCAGCGCGCTCGTCAGCCTGGAGACCTACCGGGACGGGATCGTGGACGGCCCGGTCAGACAGTGGTACGAGGACGGCACCCTGCGCGCCGAGGGGACCATGCGCGCGGGATTCCCCGTCGGTGAATCCTGCAGATGGCATCCCGACGGCGCTCTCGCCGCGAAGCGGATCACGACCGAGGACGGTCACCACCCCCTCGCGGAACTCGAATGGGACGAGAACGGCGAGCAGACCCTCGCCTGGTACGCGCCGGGGTTCGATCCGGAGTGACTTGACCGGAAGAACATGATCCACGAAGCGGCGCTCCGCATCCAGGCACCGCAGCCACCCACCTCACCACCCTCAAGGCAGGCACCCTTGGCCGTATTGGCCGTAGCTGACCCGCAGCGCGCCCTCGGTGCGATCCTCGGCTCCGCCGTCGGGGACGCGCTCGGCGCACCGTTCGAGTTCGGGCCCGAGGGGGCCTTCTCCGCGCGGTTCCCGAAGGCCGGGCACGGCGGGGAGATGTGCGGAGGGGG
>NZ_JARGEE010000756.1:0-2216 GCF_033794485.1 Streptomyces sp. MB09-02B | reverse complement strand
CTCCAGGGCCGCGCCCCACACCCGCCCCCACACCCTCACCGCGCCGCTCCTCGGCCTCGTGCCGGTGTCGGGCGAGGTACGTGCTGCGGGACTCCCACGCGATCCCGGCACCGCCCTCGGCCTCCTGCCCGTCCCGCAGTTCCGTGACGACCGTCGCCTCGGTGCCCCGCCGATGGGGCGTCAACTCGGCGACATACACGGTGATCTCGTACTCCCCGGTGGCGGGCAGCCGCCGACGTCGGGTGATCTCGATCGAGGTGTGCACGAGCCCGAGCAGGGGCAACGGGAAGTCCCGCCCGGCCATGACCCGCATGGCCGCCGGAAACCCGAGGACATGCGGATACGTCAGCGGAACGGCGTCCTCCCCGGTGGGGAACCCGCAGACCCGCTCGTACGCGGCGAGCCGGGCGAGGTCGATCCGGACGCCGGGGAGTACCAGCCGGGGGAACCGGGACGGGGAGACGAGCCCGGAGGCCGCCACACGCGGGAGCCTGCGGCTCCTGCCCGGCGAGAGGAGGGCGCCCCTGGCGAGCAGCGGGCCGAGGGAGGGCGGTCGGGCGAGGGTGACGGTGTGCATCGGACGGTCTCCCCTTCCTCGCGCCGGGCTCCGCTCCCCGCGCCGGATTCCACTTCCTTGCTCCACTTCCTTACTCCACAGTCAGGTTACCCGAGGTAAGGGCCGGTGGGGCCTGCCGTGCGCCCCGGTAAATGAACGACCCTCAGGTAACTTGGCGCGCCCTTGACCTGCGGAGGAGTCGTGACCGAGCGGTCTGGGACACTGCACATCCCCGGCCCGGTTCCGTCTCCGGACCCTCGCCACACTCACACGAACCTCACACACCAACCCCGTACGATCCGGACACACCGAACGCCCAGGAGCCGCCCGTGTCCAACCTCGAAAGCACCGAACCCGCCCTGGTCGAACCCGAGTTGAAGCGGCTGGACGGCATCGTGCGGGAGGCGTACGTGCCCGCGCTCGCCGCGCCCGTGACCTACGGCTCGCTCGCGGACATCCCGTTCGACAACGCGGCCCACGCCCCCGACTCGGTCGTCCTCAGCCGCAAGCACGGCGGCACGGACGGGGAGGAGGACGGCCGGTGGCGGGACGTCACGGCCGCCGCTTTCGCGGCCGAGGTGCTCGCGCTGGCGAAGGGCCTGATCGCCGAGGGCCTCATGCCGGGCGACCGGATCGCGATCATGGCGCGGACGACGTACGAGTGGACCCTCCTGGACTTCGCTGCCTGGGCGGCGGGCCTGGTCACGGTCCCCGTCTACCCCACCTCCTCCGTCTTCCAGACCCGCTGGATCCTCCAGGACTCGGGTGCGGTGGCCCTCGCCGTCGAGACGGCGGCCCAGGCCGCAGCCCTCGGCCCCGAGCTCGACCGCATCCCCGACCTGCGCCACATGTGGGTCTTCGAGAAGGGCCACCTGGACCGGCTCGCCGACCTGGGCCGTGAGGTGTCGGACCAGGAAGTGGCCGTACGGCGTGGTGTGCTGGGCCCCGACACCCTCGCGACCCTGATCTACACCTCGGGCACGACCGGCCGCCCCAAGGGCTGCGCGCTCACCCACGGCAACTTCTGCGCCGAGGTCGACAACGCGATCGACCTCCTCTACCCCATCTTCCGCGCGAAGACGGACGAGGAGGCCTCCACCCTCCTCTTCCTCCCACTCGCCCACGTGTTCGGCCGCATGGTGGCGATCGGCTGTATGCGGGCGAGGGTGCGCCTCGGCCACTCGCCGAGCTTCCGCACGGAGGACCTCCTCGCCGACCTCAAGTCATTCCGCCCGACGTTCCTCCTGGTCATTCCCTACGTGCTGGAGAAGGTCTTCAACACGGCCCGCGCCTCCGCCGAACGCATGGGCCGCGCCTCCTCGTACGACCGCGCCTCCGCCGTGGCCCGCCGCTACGGCGAGGCCCTGGAGGCCGAACAGCACGGCACCGGACCCGGCCCGTCCGCCTTCCTGAAGACGGCCCGCACCCTCTACGACCCCCTGGTCTACCGGCGCATCCGCAAGGCGCTGGGCGGCCGGGTCCGTTACCTCATCTGCGGCGGCAGTCCCCTCGGCCGCCGACTGGCCGCCTTCTACGCGGGCGCGGGCATCGACGTCTTCGAGGGCGGTGGAGGCGTACGTCACGGCGGGCGGGCAGCCGAAGGCGATCGCGACCGGCAGCCGCTCGCCCCTCTTCGCCGCCACCTGGTAGTGGTTGCGGC
>NZ_JARGEE010000755.1:0-2223 GCF_033794485.1 Streptomyces sp. MB09-02B | reverse complement strand
GTCGGGTGCGGGTGGGTGGGGCTTCTCGCGCAGTTCCCCGTGCCCCTGAGAAGCCCGGTGGTCGGCGGTTTCAGGGCGGCGGGAGAGCGGCCCGCCTTTGAAAAGCCCCGCGTCCGGCGGTTTCAGGGCTGGCGGAGAGTCGCTCGCCCTTGAGGAGCCCCCGGCCCCCCTGCGGGCCGGGGGCTCCCCTCGTGTCAGTCGCCCCTTTTTGTCGCGCCTGCCAGGATCCAGCCCTCCACTGCCTCGTACTGTCTGCGTTGTTCCTCTGCCTTGGTGCGGCCGGAGAGGGTGGTGCCGAGCCAGCCGAAGGCGAAGCCCAGGGGGATGGAGAGCAGGCCCGTGGTGGTGAAGGGGAACCAGTTGAAGTCGGCTCCGGGGAAGGCCGAGTGGGGGGAGCCGGAGACCAGGTTGGTGCCGGTCATCAGGACCATGACCGAGAGGGAGCCGCCGACGAGGGTGTACATCAGGCCCGTACGGGTGTAACGGCGCCAGAAGAGGCCGTAGACGAGGGCGGGCGCGATGGCGGAGGCGCCCAGGCAGAACGAGAGGGTGACCAGGGGCTGGAGGTTGCGGTGCTGGACCATCGTGGCGAGGACGATCGCCGTGACGCCGACCGCGCCCGCCGAGAGTCTGGCGATGGTCATCTCGCGGCGGGGCGTGAGCGGTTCGCCCGCGCGGGCCGCGAAGACGTCGTGGGCGAGGGAGTTGGCGCAGGCGAGGATCATGCCGGCCACGGAGGCGAGCAGCGTAAGGAAGACCGCCGTCGTGACCGTGGTGAAGAGCAGTGTCTCCGCCGTGGACACCTCCGCGCCGAACGCCGCCATCGACCCCATCAGATAGGCCGTGTTGCCCTGGGGGTCGGCCGCCGCGATCACCTCGCGGCCGATCAGGGCCGTCGCGCCGAAGCCGATCACCGAGATGATCAGGACGAAGAGGGCCACGGAGGGGACCGCCCAGGACAGTGAGCGGCGGACCTGACGGGCGCTGTTCGCGGTGTACATGCGCATGGTGACGTGCGGGAGGCAGGCCCCGCCGAGCACGACCGTCAACTGGGCGCTGATCATGTCGAGTTCGGGATAGGGGCCGCCCGAGAACTGCAGGCCCGAGTGGAGGTACCCGGTGCCGATGCCGCTCTTCTCCGCCGCCGCGCCGAGCAACAGGCCCGGGTTCCAGTCGAACTTGTGCAGGATCAGGACCGCGACGAGCGCGCCCGAGCCGAGCAGCATCACGATCTTGAGGATCTGGATGAGGGCCGTGCCCTTCATGCCGCCGATCGCCGCGTAACCGATCATCAGCGCTCCGACGATCACCACGACACCGGTCTTCAGGCTCTCGCTGGAGAAGCCGAGGACGAACGCCAGCAGGTCGCCGGTGCCCGCGAGCTGGACCAGCATCATCGGCATCAGCGCGGCGATCGTGACGACGCAGGCGACGATGCGGACGGAGCGGCCGGGCATCCGCCTGGCCAGCGCGTCGCCCATGGTGAACCGGCCCGCGTTGCGCAGGGGTTCGGCCAGCAGGAACATCAGCAGCATCAGGGACAGCGCCGTGCTCAGGGCGAGGACGACTCCGTCGTAGCCGAAGAGGGCGATCACTCCGCCGGTGCCCAGCACGGTCGCCGCCGAGATGTAGTCGCCGGCGATGGCGAGGCCGTTGCGCATGGGGGAGAGCGAGCCGTAGCCGGTGTAGAACTCGTCGAGGTCGTCCCGGTCGGGGCCCGTCATCACGCACAGGAGCAGGGTGACGGTGGCGACCGCCGTGAAGCCGACGAGCGACATGGCCTGCGCCGACCCGCTGAACTCGGCGAGCCCGCCCGCGGCCGTGGTCGAGGGGCCGCCGGCGGTGAGGACGGCGGTGGCGGTGATGTTCAACGAACAGTCCCCCGCCTCGCGTCGACCGCCGCGAGGTCGCGGATGCGGTCTGCCAGCGGGTCGACGCGCAGGCGGGCGGTGTGCTCGTAGAGCCAGATGGCGAGGCAGGTCACCGGTACCTGGATGAGGCCGAGCAGCAGGCCCGTGGAGAGTCCGCCGCTGACCTCGCTCGTCATGAACGACGGGGCGAAGGCGGACAGGAGGAGGAACAGCACGAAGTAGCCGAGGGCCGTCAGCGTCGCCACCCGCCGCTGCCGGCGGTACGCGCCGCGCAGCACCCGCAGGTCGCTGTGGTGGCCGAGGGGGGCGTGGCGGGGGGTGTCTGACGTCGGTTGCGGTTGCGGTTCCCGGG
>NZ_JARGEE010000754.1:0-2241 GCF_033794485.1 Streptomyces sp. MB09-02B | reverse complement strand
GCCCCGGCCCCCGTCGCGCCCGCCGCGACCGACGACGCCCACCCCGGCCCGGCCGAGTACCTCGGCGACTCCGCCGACCGCACCGGCTTCGGCGGCCTGGAGGCCGTGGACGAGATCTCCATGGTCGCGGTGCCGGACCTGATGGCCGCCTACCAGCGCGGCGCGATCGACCTGGAGGCCGTCAAGGCGGTCCAGCTCGGTCTGATCGCGCACTGCGAGCTGATGGGCGACCGGGTCGCCGTCATCGACCCGCCGCCCGGCCTCAACGCCCGGCAGATCCGCGTATGGCGCCAGGAGACCGCCGGCTACGACTCCAAGTACGCGGCCCTGTACTACCCCTGGATCAAGGTCTTCGACCCGGCCAGCGGCCAGTCCCGCGTCATCCCGCCGAGCGGCCATGTCGCCGGTGTCTGGGCCCGCAACGACTTCGAGCGCGGTGTGCACAAGGCGCCCGCCAACGAGGTCGTACGCGGCGCGGTGGACCTCGAACTCCAGATCACCCGGGGCGAGCAGGACCTGCTCAACCCCATCGGCGTCAACTGCATCCGCGCCTTCCCGGGCCGGGGCATCCGCGTCTGGGGCGCCCGCACCATGTCCTCCGACCCGGCCTGGCGCTACCTGAACATCCGCCGGTACTTCAACTACCTGGAGGAGTCGATCCTGATCGGCACCCAGTGGGTGGTGTTCGAGCCGAACGACCACGCGCTGTGGGCCCGGATCCGGCGCAACGTCTCCGCGTTCCTGGTCAACGAGTGGCGTCAGGGTGCTCTGTTCGGCCAGCGGCCCGAGGACGCGTACTACGTCAAGTGCGACGAGGAGACCAACCCGCCGGAGTCGGTCGACCTCGGCCGGGTCATCTGCGAGATCGGTATCGCCCCGGTGAAGCCCGCCGAGTTCGTGATCTTCCGGCTGGCCCAGTTCTCCAGCGGCAGCGGGGAGCTGGAGGAGTAGGCCGCCAGCGGCCCGCGCCCCCGTTTTCTCGCTGAAGCCCCTTGCCCCTCCCTGCCCCTTTAGAAGGACACAGAACAGATGAGTCTCGCGCCGGGTGACGCCCTTACTTCACACAATTTCGGCCTGCAGATCGACGGGGTGATGGTCGAGTACCTCGCGGAGGTCAGCGGCCTCACCCTCGAACAGGACGTCATCACGTACCAGCAGAACTCCGCGCAGGGCCGGCCCGAGGTCAATCTTCTGCCCGGTGTGCAGAAGAACGGGCAGTGCACCGTGGTCCGCGGTATGACCCAGTCGGCCGCGTTCAACACGTGGATCAACGACTCGATCAACGGTCAGATGGGTTCGGCGCGGAAGAACGCGTCGATCATCATGATGGATTATCAGAACAATCCGGTGAAGCGGTACAACATGCGCAACGCCTGGTGCAGCAAGATCGACGCGAGCACCCTCAAGGCGGGTGAGGCGTCCGCGCTCACCGAGACCGTGACCATCGTCTTCGAAGAACTGGTCATCGAGTAATGCGGCGCACGGCAGGCAGGGCGGGCGCGATGACGGTCACGGGGCAGGAGGAAGCGGCTGCCGCCGTGTCCCCCTTCCCCACCACCGCCGCACCCGTCACCGCGCCGGAACCGGCTTCGGCCTTGGCTTCGGCGTCGGCTCCGGCTCCGGCTGTCGCGCCGGTGGCGCAGCGGCTGCGGACGGAGTTCCCGTTCGAACTGCCGCGCGGGTACGTCGACGAGGCCGGGAACGTCCACCGGGAGGGCGTGATGCGTCTCGCCACCGCCCGGGACGAGTTGATCCCGCTGCGCGACGTCCGGGTCCAGGAGAACCCGGCGTACCTGTCGGTCGTGCTGCTCGGCCGGGTCATCACCCGGCTGGGCAATCTGCCGATGGTCCACGACGGGATCGTGGAGAACATGTTCGCGTCCGACCTCGCGTTCCTCCAGGACTTCTACCGGCAGGTCAACGCGGAGGGCCACACCCGCGCGGCCGTGGAGTGCCCCCACTGCTCCGAGCCCTTCGAGGTCGAACTCGGCGGGAGCCGCCTGGGGGAATCGTGACGTACGCGACCGACCGGCTGCACGAGGAGATCGCGTACGTCGCCTTCCACTTCCACTGGAGCTTCGAGGAGATCCTCGACCTCGAACACCACGACCGCCGCCGCTACACCGAACAGATCGCGTCCCTCTGGTACCGGGGCGGGTCGGAGGCTGTCTTTTATAACAATCTCCGAGCACACGAGACTGGAAAAAAAGTCGTATGCCATATTTGGATAGAAAAAAAAAA
>NZ_JARGEE010000753.1:0-2248 GCF_033794485.1 Streptomyces sp. MB09-02B | reverse complement strand
ACCCACCCCCGGTCGGTTATTCCACCTGGAGCCAGTCCGGGAACGCCTCGGTCTGCCGCATCCAGGCCTCGGGGGGCGCCCCGGCCTTACCGGAAGCGATCACTCCGCCGACGATGGCGCAGGTGGTGTCGACGTCGCCGCCCACCTGGGCCGTGGTCCAGAAGCCCCGCTCGTAGTCCCCGAGAGCGCGTGCCGCAGACCAGAGCGCGAACGGCACGGTGTCGTGCGCCGTCGTACGCCGCCCGCAGCCCAGCACGGCAGCGACAGTGTCCGCGTCGGCGTAGTCGAGCATGTCCCGTGCACGGCGCAGGCCGGCGCCGACGGCGCTCTTCGGGACGAGTGCGATGACCCCGTCGAGCAACGCTCCGGGGCTCGGCGGTCCGGAGGGATCGGCCGCGAGGGCGGCGGCAGCCGCGACGGCCATGGCGCCGACGACGGCCTCACGGTGCTGGTGCGTGGGGTAGGCCGAGATCTCCGCCTGGTGGGTGGCCTGCTCGGGGTCGTCCGCGTACCAGGCGCCCAGCGGGGCGATCCGCATGGCCGCGCCGTTGCCCCAGGACCCCTGACCGTTGAAGAGCGCGGAGGCCAGCTCACGCCAGTCGCCACCCTCGCGGACCAGCCGCAGCAGACGGTTGACCGCGGGGCCGTAGCCCCGGTCGAAATCGTGGTGCACCGCGAAGGAGCGGGCGAGTTCGTCCTGGTCGATCCGGTGGTGGGCCGCAAGGACGGCCACGACGGAGCAGGCCATCTCGGTGTCGTCGGTCCACTGCCAGGGGCCGGGCGGGGTCTCGCGGCGCTTGAGCAACGGGTAGTTCACGGGCACGAAGTACTGCGAGCCCAGCGCGTCCCCCACCGCGAGTCCGCGCAGGCTGGAAAGGGCCCGGTCGAGGGGGCCGGAAGGAGAGAAGTCAGCGGTCATCGCCCTGCCACTCTAACTGGTGGCCCCGTACGACTCCGGGTCCCGCCAGCGGTCGAACGGCCGGTCGAGCGTGTACTTCCCGTCCTCCCCGAGAACGAGCATCCGCATCTCCGCGTTCCCGGGGTTCGACAACGACTCGAACTCGGCGACCGTCCAGTGGAACCAGCGCATGCAGAACAGGCGCATGGCGAGCCCATGGGTGACCAGCAGGACGTTCGGCGGGTGGTCGGGGTCCTCGAAACTGCGGAAGAGGCTCTCCAGGAAGCCGCCGACCCGGTCGTAGACATCGGCGCCCGACTCCCCCTGCACGAAGCGGTAGAAGAAGTGGCCGTACGCGTCCCGGTAGGCCTTCTGGAGGCGTACGTCGTCCGGGTCCTGCCAGTTGCCCCAGTCCTGCTCGCGCAACCGTGGCTCCTCGCGCACGCGCACCTGCTCGGGGTCCAGGTGAAACGCCTGGAACGTCTCGTGTGTCCGGCGATACGGGGAGACATAGACGCTGACGCGCTCACGGCCGACGACGTCGCGGATGTGTTTGCCGGTCTCCTCCGCCTGCTGCCAGCCGAGATCGGTGAGCGCGAGGGCGTGGTCGGGCTCGCGCTCGTACACGGTGTCATCAACATTGCCCGTTGACTCGCCGTGTCGGACAAGGATGATGCGCCGTGGTCGTGCCATGCCAAGACCCTAAAGGGGACGAGGGCGGATCGAGCACTCGTCCGGCTGGCATACGGCGTAGGTCACACAGCTCCCGCACGCCGACCAGTAAGATTGGAAATTCAAACTCACCCGAGTCGGAATCTCAAACCGTCCAGCTCGGCTCCAGCTCCACGATGTCCCCGGTCATGGCGGCGACATCGGCCTCGATCTGGGCACGCAGGGCGAGGCGTTCGATGCGTTCGACACGGTACTTGCCGTGCTCGGCGGCCGACTGCCACATGGAGAGGATGATGAACTCGTGAGCGGGTGCCTCACCGAAGAGGCCGCGCAGCATGCCCGGAGAGCCGGCCATCGCGGGGTTCCAGACCTTCTCCTGCATCAGGGCGAAGTGCTCGGCTCGCTCCTCGTGGACGCGGCAGTGCGCGACCCGCACCAGATCGGCGTCCGTGAAGCGCGGCTCGAATCCGGTCTTCACGTCGAACCGGTGGTCGAAGAGCTTGACCTGCATGTCCTTGAAGGTGCCCGACTGCGACGCGGCGAGCCGGTCGTGGGAGCGCGCCATGAAGGAGTCGTAGAAGGCACGGCTCTCCCAGAAGGAGAAGATGTGCGCCACACCGGCCCGTCCCCGGCTCCAACCCCCGCCCTGTCCACGGAATCCCGGCTCCCCCAGTAGCC
>NZ_JARGEE010000752.1:0-2252 GCF_033794485.1 Streptomyces sp. MB09-02B | reverse complement strand
GGTCCGGGCCACGGCCTGCGGGTCGGGGGCCGTGCGGGGGTCGGTGCTGTCAGTGCCGTCAGTGCCGTCAGCTTGGTCGACGCGGGCAGTGTGGTCGGCGTGGCCGATGTGGTCGCGCAGTCGCGCGGCCTGCTCCCGTAGAGCCTCGGGGGTGCGAGCGGAGAGGAGCAGCGCCACCGGAGGGTTTCCGCCCGGCTCCTCGGGCCGGGCGTCGACCGTTGCCTGCCCGGCAAGGACGTGTTGGACAGGGACCTCTCCGCCAGGGGCCTGCTCCAGGACGACATGGGCGTTCGTGCCGCTGATCCCGAACGACGACACGGCCGCCCGGCGCGGACGACCCGTGTCCGGCCACGCGCGGGCCTCGGTCAGCAGCTCCACCGCGCCCGCCGCCCAGTCCACCTCGGGCGTGGGGCTGCCCACGTGCAGCGTGCGCGGCAGCACCCCGTGCCGCAGCGCCAGTACCGTCTTGATGACACCGCCGAGCCCGGACACCGCCTGCGCGTGCCCGATGTTCGACTTCAACGAACCCAGATACAGCGGCAGTTCACGTTCCTGGCCGTACGTCGCGAGCAGGGCCTGCGCCTCCACGGGGTCGCCGAGGCGGGTGCCGGTGCCGTGGGCCTCGACGGTGTCGACCTGGGCGGGGCTGAGCCCGGCGTCGGCGAGGGCGGCCCGGATGACGCGTTGCTGGGAGGGGCCGTTGGGGGCGGTGAGGCCGTTGGAGGCGCCGTCCTGGTTGACCGCCGAACCCCGGATCACCGCCAGCACCCGGTGCCCGGCGCTCTGGGCGTCGGAGAGGCGCTCCAGGACCAGGACGCCCGCGCCCTCGGCCCATCCGGTGCCGTCCGCGTCGGCGGAGAACGCCTTGCAGCGCCCGTCCCCGGCGAGCCCCCCTTGCAGCAGGAACTCCTCGTACAGTCCGGGCCTGGCCATCACGGTGGCGCCGCCGACCAGGGCGAAGGAGCACTCGTCGGCGCGCAGGGCCCGGAGCGCCAGATGGAGCGCGACCAGGGAGGAGGAGCAGGCGGTGTCGACGGTCAGCGCCGGGCCCTCCAGGCCGTAGAAGTAGGCGAGCCGGCCGGAGGCGATGCTGCTGGTGGTGCCGGTGAGGATGTGGCCCCGGACCTCGCGGAGCGCATCATCGTCCTCGGGACCGTACTTCTGGTCCGTCATGCCGACGAAGACGCCCCCGTCGGAGCCCTTGAGGTCGGCCGGGTCGAGTCCGGAGCGTTCGATCGCCTCCCAGGAGGTCTCCAGCAGGAGCCGTTGCTGGGGGTCCATCGCCAGGGCCTCACGCGGGGAGACACCGAAGAACTCGGCGTCGAAGTCGCCCGCGCCGTAAAGGAATCCGCCTTCGAGACGGGCTCCGGCGTCGGCCAGCCCGTCGGTGCGCCAGCCTCGGTCGGCCGGGAAGGCGCCGATGGCGTCCCGGCCCTCGGCGACCAGGTGCCACAGCTCCTCGGGCGTGGTGACCCCGCCGGGGAAACGGCAGGCCATCGCCACGATCGCCACCGGTTCCCGTCGGCCCGCCTCCAGTTCGCGGAGCCTGCCTCGGGTGCGCTGGAGGTCGGCGGTCACCCGCTTGAGGTAGTCAACAACCTTGTCGTCGTTCGCCACGGGTACTCCGATTCGGCCGTACGTACGGGAGGGGGTTCAGGTGAGGTCGCCGAACTCGCTGTCGATGAAGGCGAGGACCTCGTCGGCGGTGGCCGCGCGGAGGGCCTCGTCGCCGTCGGCGGGGCCGGCCGGGGCGGCCGCGGGGGTTTCGAGGAGGTGCAGGATCCGGCGGAGCCGTTCGGTCACCTCGGCGTGGGCGGGGTCGTCGGCGGGCAGGGCCTCGGCGGTGGTCTCCAGCCGGTCGAGGTCGCGGCGCAGCCGTTCCTGCGGGCTCGGGCCCGCGGGCAGGAGTCGGAGCAGCAAGTGGTCGGCGAGGGCGGTCGGCGAGGGGTGGTCGAAGACGAGGGTCGCCGGGATGTCCAGACCGGTGGCCGCCTTGAGCTGGTTGCGGAGTTCGACGGCGGTGAGGGAGTCGAAGCCCTGGTCCTTGAAGGCCTGGTCGGGGTCGACCTCGTCGGGCCGGGTGTGGCCGAGGACCTGGGCGGTGCGGTCCAGCACGAGGGCGAGGACATGGGCGTGGCGTTCCTCGTCGGGCAGCGCGGCGAGGACGGTCGTCAGGTCGGTGCCGGGCGCGTCCGGTCGGCGTACTGCGGCGCGGCGGGGCGGCGGGCCGAGCAGCGTGGACAGCAGGGCGG
>NZ_JARGEE010000751.1:0-2255 GCF_033794485.1 Streptomyces sp. MB09-02B | reverse complement strand
GGGTGCCGCCGGGGATGCGGTAGCCGGGCTTGTCCCAGGGTTGCTGCGACTCGGGGTTGGCGTCGATGAAGGCGCGGGCCTTGTCCATCAACTCGTCCCGGGTGGCGGCCACTTCATGGATCAGGCCGTTGTCCAGTGCACGCCGCGGGGAGTACTGGGTGCCCTGGAGCAGCACCTTCAGCAGGGCGTCGGTGATGCCGAGCAGCCGGACGGTGCGGACGACGCCGCCGCCTCCGGGGAGCAGGCCGAGGGTGACCTCGGGGCAGCCGATCTTGGAGCCGGGGGCGTCGAGGGCGACGCGGTGGTGGCAGGCGAGGGCCAGCTCGTAACCGCCGCCGAGGGCGGCGCCGTTGATCGCCGCGACGACCGGCTTGCCGAGGGTCTCGATGCGGCGCAGGTGGCGCTTGATCTCCAGGCCGCCGTCGAAGAGCTGCTGTGCGGTCTCGGGGGTGACCTTGATGAGGTCGCGGAGGTCGCCGCCGGCGAAGAAGGTCTTCTTGGCGGAGGTGATGATGACGCCGCGGATGGTGTCCTTCTCGGCCTCCAGGCGGTCGGTGATCACCGCGAGGGAGTCGCGGAACGCCTGGTTCATGGTGTTCGCGGACTGGTCGGGGTCGTCGATGACGAGGGTGACGAGGCCCGTGCGGTCCTGTTCCCAGCGGATGGTGGTGCTCTCGGTCATAGCGGGGGTCTCCGTTGAAGTCTCTTGGTTCCGCCGGGGTGTCAGACGCGTTCGACGATCGTCGCGATGCCCATGCCGCCGCCCACGCAGAGCGTGGCCAGCCCGTACCGCTTGTCCTGGCGCTCCAGTTCGTCGACGAGTGTGCCGAGGATCATCGCCCCTGTCGCGCCGAGCGGGTGGCCGAGCGCGATCGCGCCGCCGTTGACGTTGACCTTGTCGAGCGAGAGGCCCATGTCCTTGACGAAGCGGAGCACGACGGCGGCGAACGCCTCGTTGATCTCGACGAGGTCGATGTCGTTGATGGTCAGCCCGGCCCGGGCGAGGGCCTTGCGGGTCGCGGGCGCGGGGCCGGTGAGCATGATGGTGGGTTCGGAGCCGGAGACGGCGGCGGAGACGATGCGGGCGCGCGGGCGCAGGCCGTAGCGCTCGCCGATCTCCTTGCTGCCGATGGCGACGAGGGAGGCGCCGTCGACGATGCCGGAGGAGTTGCCCGCGTGGTGGACGTGGTCGATCTCCTCGACCCAGTGGTACTCCTGCAGCGCCACGGCGTCGAAGCCGCCCAGCTCGCCGATGTCCGCGAAGGACGGCTTCAGCTTGGCGAGCGAGTCGGCGGTGGTGCCGGGCCGCAGGTACTCGTCGTGGTCGAGGACGACGAGTCCGGAGCGGTCCTTGACGGGGACGACGGACCGGTCGAACCGGCCGTCCTTCCAGGCGGCGGCCGCGCGCTCCTGGGACAGTGCCGCGTACTCGTCGACGTCGCGCCGGGAGAATCCCTCGATCGTGGCGATGAGGTCGGCGCCGATGCCCTGCGGTACGAAGTTGACCGCCAGGTTGGTCATCGGGTCGTTGAACCAGGCGCCGCCGTCCGACGCCATCGGCACCCGGGACATCGACTCGACACCACCGGCGAGCACCAGGTCCTCCCAGCCCGAACGGACCTTCGCGGCGGCCAGGTTGACGGCTTCCAGTCCCGAGGCACAGAAGCGGTTCTCCTGGACGCCGGCCACGGTGTCGGGCAGTCCGGCGGCGATCGCGGCGGTCCGGGCGATGTCGGAGCCCTGGTCGCCGACCGGGCCCACGACGCCGAGCACGATGTCGTCGACGGCGGCCGGGTCGAGGCCGGGGAAGCGGTCACGGACCTCGTGGATGAGTCCGACGACGAGGTCGATCGGCTTGGTGCCGTGCAGGGAGCCGTTCGCCTTGCCGCGGCCGCGCGGGGTGCGGATCGCGTCGTACACGTACGCTTCGGTGCTCACGAGTCTGGCCTTTCAGTGGCGGGAGGGTACGGCCCGGGGGCCGGAGTCAATCGGTGTCCTTCGCGACGGTGTCCTCCGCTGCGGTGTCCTTCGCGGCGGTGTCCTTCGCGGCGGTGTCCTCCGCGGGCGCGCCTTCGGGGGCGACGGCCTCGGCGGCGACGGCCTGGTCGGACGCGTCGGGCAGGAGGCCCGCTATGCCCCAGTCGTGGGCGACGTCCGCCGTGTCGGCGCCCGGCTGGGCGGGTCCGGTGCGCACCGAGGTGTGGGTGGCGGAGAAGCGGGGCGTCGACACGGCGGACGTCGCCCACGACTGGGGC
>NZ_JARGEE010000750.1:0-2257 GCF_033794485.1 Streptomyces sp. MB09-02B | reverse complement strand
GTCCTGTTCTGGGGGGCGCGGTGGGGGCCGTGGTCACCAGGGCATGGCCACCCCGCCGTTCGGGCGGAGGATCTGGCCCGTCGTGAACGCCGAGGCGTCGGAGGCGAGGTGCAGCACGGCATGCGCGATGTCATCGGGTTCGCCGACCCGGCTCAGCGGTGACAGCCGGGCCATGAGGGACTCGGTCCGCGCCTGTGCCTCGCCGTCGTGGCGGTCGGTCATGGGGGTTCGGATCCAGCCCGGCGCGACGGCGTTGACGCGGATGCCGTGCGGGCCGACCTCGGTCGCCAGGGTCTTCGTCAGCTGGACCACCGCGGCCTTGGTCACGCCGTAGCAGAGGAGGCCCGGACCGCCGGTGTCGACGGCGCCGGAGGCCATGGTGACGATGCTGCCCCGCGTCTCGTCGGTGATCATCCGGCGGGCCGCTTCCTGGCAGGCGTGCAGCACGCCCTTGAAGTTGACGCTCCACACCCGCTCGAGGTCCTCGTCGCGGGTCTCCAGCACCGGGCTGCTGTGCATGATGCCGGCGATCGCCGCCATGACGTGGAGCCGCTCGCAGGCGGCGACGGCCCGAGCGAGCTGGGCGCGGTCGGTGACGTCGAGGTGGTGGACGTGGGCGGTGCCGTTCCTGGACTTGATCAGGGTGGCCGTCTCGTGCAGCCCCTGCGCGTCGCGGTCCGCGCAGTGCACCGTGGCGCCCGCCTCGGCGAGCAGTACCGCCGAGGCGCGGCCGATGCCGCTGCCGGCGCCGGTGACGAACGCGGTGCGGCCGGTGAGGTCGTACGCCGGGATGGGCATGAGGCGACGGTACGAGCCTTTCTGACGGTCCGTCAATTAGCTGTGCGGCCTGGAGTTCCGCCGGAGGCGCGGGGGTTCGGGCGGCGTGCTCCGGCGCTGCCGGCGGACGGCACGGGGCCGGTCTGACAGGTGGGGCACCAGTAGGTGGGGCGCTCCCGGGAGCCGTCGCCCTGGTCGGCCACGCGGACGGGGGTCTGGCAGCGCAGGCACGGGCGGGGGGCCCGGCCGTACACGAACAGGTCGTGGTGGCGGTGGCCCGTCGTGCTGCGGATCGGGCGGTCGCGGTTGGCTTCGAGCAGCCTCCTGGCCAGGCCGGGCAACCGGGCGGCGAGGTCCTCCGGCAGGGCGCCGACGGGGAGCCAGGGGGTGACCCGGAGCAGGAAGCAGAGCTCGCTCTTGTAGACGTTGCCGATGCCGGCGAGATTGCGCTGGTCCAGCAGGGCCTCGCCGAGGGGGCGCGCGGGGTCGCTCAGGAGGTTGGTGAGGGCGCGGTCGGGGTCCCAGTCCGGGCCGAGCAGATCGGGGCCGAGGTGGCCGACGGCGCGGGGTTCGTCGACGGTGCGGATCAGCTCCAGCACGGGGAGGCGGTAGCCGACGGCCGTGCGGTCCAGGGTGCCCAGGATGGCGCGGATCTGGTGCGCCGGGCCGCCGCGCCAGCGCTCGCCGTTGGCGTACACCTTCCAGGAGCCGTCCATCCGCAGGTGGGAGTGGAGGGTCAGGCCGCCTTCGATACGGGTGAGGAGGTGCTTGCCCCGGGGGGTGACGTCCAGGACGGTGCGGCCGGTGAGGTCGGCCGTGGCGAACTTCGGGACCCTCAGGTCGGAGCGGGACAGGACCTTGCCGGCGAGGGCGGTGTGGAGTCGTCTCGCCGTCTGCCAGACGGTGTCGCCTTCGGGCATGGGTCAAGGGTGGCACGTCGGGGGGAGCGGGTGCTTGGTGGCCGGTAGCTCGGGGGCGCCCCTTGTGGTGCGGGTGGCCTCGTGGTGCGGGTGCGAGGGGGTGCTCTTCGCTCACGCTCGGATGCGCAAGCCGCGTGGGGTCGCGATGAAGCCTGCTCCTTCCAGGAGGGGGCCGTGGGGGGAGGTCAGGGCGGAGGTGCCGTTCACGCGCTCCACCGTGACCGTGCCCAGCGAGCCCGCGCGGGCCGCCGCGGAGAGGGCTTCGGCGGCCGGGCCCAGGCGGGGGTCGTCCAGGGGTCTGGCGTCGGGGTCGGCGGGCCAGGCCAGGAGGGTCTTGCCGCCGCGCTCCATGTAGAGGGTCAGCTCCCCGTCGACCAGGACGACCAGGGAGCCCGCCTTGCGGCCCGGTTTGTGTCCGGCCTCGGTGGGCGGCTCGGGCCAGGCGAGAGCGGCACCGTAGGCGTTCGCGGGGTCCGCGGCGGCCAGGACCACGGCGCGGGGGGAAGGTGCGGTGCGGGTGCGGTGCGGGGGGCGGACGCTGCGGGCGAACGGGCCGGCCA
>NZ_JARGEE010000074.1:0-28186 GCF_033794485.1 Streptomyces sp. MB09-02B | reverse complement strand
CCCCCTCCACAACCCTCCCGTCCGTTCTCCCGGTGAGGTAGCTTTCACGCGCTGTGCGGAGCGCCACGAGGAGCGGGTTTGCGCGAGTTCACCAACCCCCCGTTGGCGTCGGCGCCGCCGGTGGGCGGTCTGGCCGACGTCGTCTTCGAGCACGCCCAGGAGGACCCGGACTACATCGCGCTCGGCCGTAAGGACGAGCGGGGCGAGTGGCGTGACGTGACCTCCGCCGAGTTCCGCGACGAGGTCCTCGCACTGGCGAAGGGCCTGCTGGCGCAGGGCATCCGGTTCGGCGACCGGGTCGCCATCATGTGCCGTACGCGCTACGAGTGGACCCTCTTCGACTACGCGTTGTGGACCGTCGGCGCCCAGGTCGTCCCCGTCTACCCGACCTCCTCCGCCGAGCAGGTCTTCTGGATGCTGTACGACTCCCAGTGCACGGCCGCCATGGTCGAGCACGAGGACCACGCGATGACCGTCGCCACGGTCATCGACCGGCTCCCGCAGTTGCGCAGGCTCTGGCAGCTGGACGTGGGAGCGGTGCAGGAACTGTACGAGGCGGGGGCGCAGCTCGACGACGAGGTGGTGCACCGGCACCGGCGCGCGGTGACGCCCGAGTCGATCGCGACGATCATCTACACCTCCGGCACGACGGGCCGCCCCAAGGGCTGTGTCATCTCCCACGCCAACTTCATGGTCGAGGCGGACACGGTCATCGAGCGCTGGGCACCGCTGTTCAAGTCCCGCAAGGGCGACGAGGCGGCGACACTGCTGTTCCTGCCGCTCGCGCACGTCTTCGGACGGATGGTGCAGGTCGCGGGCATCCGCGGGAAGGTCAAGTTCGGCCACCAGCCGCAGCTCAACGCGGCCGTCCTGCTGCCCGACCTCGCCGCCTTCAGGCCGACGTTCTTCCTCGCGGTGCCGTACATCTTCGAGAAGGTCTTCAACGCGAGCCGGCGCAAGGCCGAACGCGAGGGCAGGGACGGGCCGTTCGAGAAGGCCGTCGAGGTCGCCGTGAAGTACGCGGACGCGATGGAGGCACGGGCCTGGGGCATCGGACCCGGCCCGTCGGCAGGGCTGCGGATGCAGCACCAGTTCTTCGACAAGCTCGTCTACGGCAAGATCCGGGAGGCCATGGGCGGCCGCATCAAGTACGCGATGTCCGGCGGTTCGGCGATGGACCGCCGACTAGGCCTCTTCTTCGCGGGCGCGGGCGTCCACATCTTCGAGGGGTACGGCCTGACGGAGTGCACGGCGGCCGCGACCGCCAACCCGCCGGAGCGCACCCGGTACGGCACCGTCGGCCAGGCCATCCCCGGCATGACCGTGCACATCGCGGACGACGGCGAGATCTGGCTGCGGGGCCCCAATGTCTTCCAGGGCTACCTCAACAACCAGAAGGCAACGGACGCGACCCTGCACGACGGCTGGCTCGCCACCGGTGACCTGGGCTCCCTCGACGAGGACGGGTACCTCACCATCACCGGGCGGAAGAAGGAGATCCTGGTGACCTCGGGCGGCAAGAGCGTCTCGCCCGCGATCCTGGAGGAACGGGTGCGCGACCATCCGCTGGTCGCCCAGTGCATCGTCGTCGGCAACGACCGCCCGTACATCGCCGCCCTGGTCACCCTCGACGGGGAGGCCGTCGAACACTGGCTGCAGATGCACAACAAGGCGAAGCTGTCGGCGGCCGAGCTGGTGCGCGACCCGGAACTGGAGACCGAGGTGCGGCGGGCGGTGGTCGCCGCCAACACCCTGGTCTCGCAGGCCGAGTCGATCCGTACGTTCCGGATCCTCGCCCACCAGTTCACCGAGGAGCACGGTCTGCTGACGCCGTCGCTGAAGCTGAAGCGGAAGGCGATCGAGAAGGCGTACGCGACCGAGGTCGAGGCGCTCTACCGGGCGTGAGCCCCGCTCACTCCCCCGTCGCGGGTCATTGGTCGAGCCGGGCAGCACCGTTGGGGCAGGGGTCCGTCCCGGACCGTGGGTCCGCCGTGGCTGGTCGCGCGGTTCCCCACGCCCCTTCGGGGCGCCGGCTGCGACGCCCCTGCGGTCGGTGGAGGTGTGGGAGTCGGCGCGGTCGTCCTCAATGGTCCAGACCGATACGCTGGAAGGACCGGATCCATTTCCGGCCAATCTGCGATTCGGGGTGCGAGCGAGCCGCTCAGGAATGCATCGCGCGCCGTGATCGTTGACGATGGGAAGTACCACCCGACGACTTAAAGGATCGAGAGCTCGTGAGCAGCAAGGTCCCCCCGATCATCCTGAACAACGGCGTCGAGATGCCCCAGCTGGGCTTCGGCGTGTGGCAGGTGCCGGACGACGAGGCCGAGCAGGCGGTCACCACCGCCCTGGAGGCCGGCTACCGGAGCATCGACACCGCCGCGATCTACGGCAACGAGAAGGGCACGGGCAAGGCCCTCACCAAGGCCGGCATCGCCCGCAAGGACCTCTTCGTCACCACCAAGCTCTGGAACAGCGACCAGGGCTACGACTCCACCCTGCGTGCCTTCGACGAGTCCCTGGACAAGCTCGGCCTGGAGTACGTGGATCTCTATCTGATCCACTGGCCGCTGCCGGCCCGGGGCACGTTCGTCGACACGTTCAAGGCGTTCGAGAAGCTCTACGCCGACGGCCGCGCGAAGGCCATCGGCGTCTCCAACTTCCTTCCGGAGCACCTGGAGACGCTGATCGAGGCCACGAACGTCATCCCGGCCGTCAACCAGATCGAGCTGCACCCGCACCTCCAGCAGCTCGCCGCCCGCGAGTACCACGCGGAGCAGGGCATCGCCACCGAGGCCTGGTCGCCGCTCGGCCAGGGCAAGGGGCTCCTGGAGGTCCCGGCGATCATCGCGATCGCGCAGAAGCACGGCCGGACCCCCGCCCAGGTGGTGCTCCGCTGGCACCTCCAGCTGGGCAACGTGGTCATCCCCAAGTCCGTGACCCCGTCCCGCATCAAGGAGAACATCGAGGTCTTCGACTTCTCCCTGGACACCGAGGACATCGCCGCGATCAGCGCGCTGAACGAGGACCGTCGCATCGGCCCGGACCCGGCGACGTTCAACCAGGCCTGAGACAGGGGCCGCTCGGCCGGCGCCCGTCGGCCGGGCGTCGCTGGGCGAGACGCGACGAGACCGCCGTCGGAAGCCGTCCGACGGCGGTCTCGTCGCGCTCGGACCGGCTGTCCGCGCGCTCAGACCGGCTGCCCGATCGGCCGTACGACCACGGTGTTGATGTCGACCCCGGCCGGCTGGCGGATCGCCCAGACCACGGAGTCGGCGATCTGGTCGGCGGTCAGGAGATGGCCGGGCGGCAGGCTGCCGTAGCTGTCCCAGAACGGGGTCTCCACCCGGCCGGGCGCGATCAGCGTCACGCCCACACCCCACTCCGTGACCTGACGCCGTGTGTTCTCGGCGAGCCCGGTGACGGCCCACTTGGTCGCGCCGTAGATGTTGCCCGGTCCGTGGATGAACCCGGCGACGCTGCCGACCAGCATGATCCGCCCCCGGGTCTCCTTGAGGGCGTCGATGGAGGCCCGGATGAGCAGGGCCGGGCCGAGCACATTGGTCAGCACCATCTCCGACCACCCGGCCGGATCGCCCTCGGCGACCGTGTCGTGGGTGGCGAACCCGGCGTTGGCGAGGACGGTGTCGATCCGCCCGAACTCCTTCAGCGTCGCGTCCACCGCCGCCTGTACGTCCGCGTACTCCGCCGCATGCCCCGGCAGGGTCAACAGCCCCTCCGGCGAATCGAGTTCGGTGGCGAACGCCCGCAAGCGCTCGGCGCTGCGCCCGGTGACGGCCACCCGGTGGCCGAGGTCGAGCAACTGCCGGGCGACAGCGGCTCCGATACCGCTGGACCCGCCGGTGATGAGTGCCACTGGAGCGTCGGTCATGGAGATCCCCCTGTTGGTTCCGGCCGACCGGGTGGGCTCCGGCCGACGTGCGGAGTCCATCACTTGGAGCACTCTCGAAGTCAAGCGACGGCGGACCAGGGGGACTTCGCCGCGACGCGCTCCGTCACCGCCGAGCCACATGCACCGTCTGGGCCGCGAGGACGAAGAGGTCCGTGCGGTGGTGCAGGCTCGCCTTGTCGCCGGGGTCGAGGAGGCGGTCGACCGTCGAGAGGTCGGCGGCGTCGAGGAAGTCCGCGAGCATGCCCCGGGCGCGCTGGAACTGGCCCACGGCGTAGGCGCGGGCGGCTTCGGGCACCGGGGCCGGCAGGTCCAACAGGAAGGTCCGGGACGTGGCGTCGCGCAGGCCCACGGCGGTGAGCAGCCCCGGCCAGTCCTCGGTCTCCGGGACGCTCCCGGGCACCGAGGCCCGCATCTCGGTGAACCACCGGTCCTCCGCCGCGTCGATCCGGGACTGCAGCCCGGGGCGCCCGATGCCGATGTCACGCGGCAGGAACCGGCTGGGCAGCCCGCCCTCGACGAGGGCCAACGTGCCCCCGAGTGCCAGACGTTCGGCGAAGGCGGCGAGGGCGGCACGCTGGTCACCGAGGTGGTGCAGGCTGTGGCCGGCCCACATCAGGTCGGCTGGGTAGTCCAACTCCCCCAGCCCGCCCGGAAGTTCGGCCTCCAGGGTGGAGAACCGGTCCTCGATGCCCAGCTGTTCGGCACGGTAGCGCGCCCGCTCCAGCAGGGGCCCGGAGCCGTCCAGCGCGACGACCCGGGCGCCGGGGAACACCTCGGCGAGCAGACAGCTCACGACCCCCGGGCCACTGCCGACGTCGACGACAAGGCCCGGTTCCGGCTGCCGCGCGGCGACCCAGGCGGCGGCCTGCCGGTTCAGCGGCGCGAACAGTTCCGCCTCCTCCACGAGATGCTCGGCCAGCTCGGCCCAGTCCAGATCGGTGTGGCGCTGATGGCCGTGACCGTGGCCGCGACCCTGCCCGCACTGGTGTCCGTGCCGGTGCGGATCCTGGCCGTGGTGGTGCTGCCCCATGACGGTGAGCCTCTCTGCCGGGTGCCGTCAGCCTGCTCCGACACACCGCGGAACCGCCACCTCTCTTGCGGTATCGGCAAAACGACTGTGCCGATCCGACCCGGTCAGCCCTGCTCCCCCACCCGGTACACACAGACGTTCGCCCCGGCGCCGCTCCTGGTCGTGGAGACCAGTTCCAGGGTGTGCTTGGCGCCGTCACCGGGGAAGATCGTCTTCCCGCCGCCGAGGAGGACCGGCATGA
Organism: Streptomyces sp. MB09-02B; assembly: GCF_033794485.1. Taxonomy (NCBI): domain Bacteria; kingdom Bacillati; phylum Actinomycetota; class Actinomycetes; order Kitasatosporales; family Streptomycetaceae; genus Streptomyces; species Streptomyces sp. MB09-02B. Next base: position 23,002 of record NZ_JARGEE010000074.1, on the reverse strand, counting down.
CGATCAGGACGAGCTCGTCGGCGAGCCCCTCCGCGAGGAGGGTGCGGGCGAGCGTCGGGCTGCCGATGACCAGCAGATCGCCCCCCTCGGTCTCGCGGAGCTTGCGGATCTCGGCGACCGCCTCCCCGCCCGGGACGAGCGTGGTGTTGTTCCAGGTCAGCTCGGATTCGGTGAGGGTCGCGGACACGACGTACTTGCGGATGGAGTTCATCCGGTCGGCGAAGGGGTCACCCGCGCGGTCGGGCCATGCCTCGGCCATGGCCTGCCAGGTGCGTCGCCCGTACAGCAGCGCGTCGGCCTTCTGCAGCGCGGCGTCCCAGGCACCGCCCACGACCTCCGGGTCGAAGAAGGGGTGGGTCCAGCCGCCGTGGGCGAACCCGCCGTCGGTGTCCTCGTCGGCACCGCCGGGCGCCTGCACCACACCGTCCAGGCTCATGAACTCGCAGATCACGATGCGCATGGGGTTCTCATCTCTCTCACTGTCACGGGCTTACGGCGAGGTAGACCGCCGCGCCGCCCGGAACTCATCGCCTCCGCCCACCCCCTCATCGTGACGTGGAACACACGGGCATGCCACCGGTCCGCCAGGGGGTGGGGGAAGCGTGCCTGACCCCTGGCGGACCGTTCATGGGAGCGGACTCAGAGGGCGGGGTACGCGTTCTGCATCAGCTGCTGGAACTGGGCGGAGAACCAGTGCCCCGACAGCGGCGAGTTCGGCAGGGCGCCGGACATGTTGTTGCCGTTGCGGGGGTTGCCCGTGTACGTCGGGTCGCACATGCGGTCGAAGCCCTTGCCCTCGTTGTTCGGGATGGCGGAGCTGGACCCGTCGGACTCACCCGGCGGCTTCATCCACACATAGGCGTCGATGCCCGGCTCGGGCGAGGCCTTCGGCCGCTCACCGAGTCCGGCCCCGGACTGGTTGCACCAGTTGCCGACGTGGATACGACGGTCGTAGCGGCCACCGTTGACGAAGGTGTCCACATCCGTCCTGGCACCGGGACCGCTCGGCCGCGCGCTGCCGCCCCAGCCGTTCCTGGAGGTGTCGATCAGCATGCCGATGTTCGAGTTGAACCCGACCGAGACCAGCTGGTTGCGGAAGGCCTGGGCGAAGGACAACTCGTCGGTGTAGCGGTTCCAGTCGACCCACTTCGACTCACGGACGGTCTTGCTGCCCACACTGTCGTTGATGGAGAAGTTGGTCTCCTTCAGGGCGCTGTAGTTCGCCGTGTTGGTGATGAAGCCGTGGACGTCGTTGACGGTGGCACCCTCGGCGGTCGCCGCCTCCTTGAAAACGGTGGCGGAGGCCCCGAAGTTGTCGTCCCAGCCGATCCAGCCGTGGTGGCCGGCGTCGATGTAGTTGTAGACGTTCGGCGCGTCACCGAGCTTGTTGAGCGCGTAGCCGACGCCCTTGACGTAGTTGCCGTTGGCCTTCATGACATCGCACTCGGGGGTGGCCGTCGGGCGGCTGCCGGTGTTGGTCACCAGGTTCGGCAGCGAGTCGATCTCGACGGTCGTGACGATCCGCAGTCCGGCGTACTTCGGGTCGGCGAGGATGGCCGCGATCGGGTCGATGTACTCGGTCTTGTAACGGCCGATCTCCGTCGGGCCCAGTTCGCCGTTGGAGGCGAGGGCCGCGCAGTCACGGCCGGGCAGGTTGTAGATCACCAGCTGGATGGCGAGTTCGCCCGAGCCCTTCTGGCGCAGCGCCTCGTCGAGGTGTGCCCGCAGACCCATCTTGCCGCCCGTGCCCGCGATGGCGGCGATCCGGTCCAGCCAGACGCCGGTGGGCTGGCTGGAGATCCGGCCGCCGCCCGGCTCGGCGGCGGCCTTCTCGGACCACTCCGGGTTCACGTACACCTTGGCGCCGGTGTACGGGTTGTCGACCTTCGTGCCGGGGCCCGGCGGGTTGCCGGGGCCACCGGGGCCGCCGCCGTCGTCGACGTTGCAGGTCACGCCGTCGAGCGTGAAGGTCGTCGGGAGCGCGTTGGTGCCGCTGTAGGAGGCCTGGAAGCCGAAGCTGACCGAACCGCCGGTGGCCAGCGCGCCGTTGTACGTCTCGTTGGCGGCGGTCACCGACGCGCCGCTCTGGGTGATCCGGGAGTTCCAGCCGCTGGTGACCTGCTGGTTGCCCGCGTACGACCACTTCACGGCCCACGAGGACTTCGCGGCGCTGTTGTTGGTGACCGTGACGGCGGCGGTGAAGCCGGTGGACCACTGGTTCTGCACCTTGTAGTCGACCGTGCAGGGGACCGCCTGGGCGCCGACGTCGTCGGGCACCGCGGCCATGGCGGTCCCCGCGGCGCCGGCGACCAGCGCCAACGCCGCGAGGAGTGCTGTTCTGGTACGGCTCATGAGTGCGGGTTCCTCTTCCGTAGTGGGGTGTACGAGGAGGAGTCGTCGCGCTGTCGCCGGAGCGAGTAAAAGACCTGAACGCTGGGGGAGGTGCGCGGAGCGTCCCTCGCAGCCCGGCGCGCCTGGGACGAGCGCGTCGACTGATGGAACCGCTCCCACTGGTGTTGGTGAAGGTAGCGCCAAGTGACGGTAAAAGACAGAGGTGTTGCGTTATTGCGCTCAATGAATTGTTTCTGCCTGATCGAATCATTTCGACTCTTCAAACACCTTGACCGCTAGGGCCGTCCTCCTCAATATGGGAGCGCTCCCACTGGTTCAAGGCTTGTTGTTGCTGCTCCGCCCCCACCTTCGCAAGAGCCGCACGGAAGGAACCAGAGCATGCACCCCAGACCTAGACGCCGTGTCACGCGGCGTCTGTGGACCGCCGTGGTCGCGGCCCTCGCCCTCCCCCTGACGATGCTCGGCACGGGGTCGACGCCCGCCAGCGCGGCGGCCGTCGCCTGCAACGTCGACTACAAGACCAACGACTGGGGCTCGGGCTTCACCGCCGAGCTCACGATCAGCAACCGGGGCACCGAGGCCATCAGCGGCTGGACCCTGACGTACGACTACGCGGGCAACCAGACGCTCAGCAACGGCTGGAGCGGCACCTGGTCGCAGTCCGGGAAGACCGTGACCGCGCGGAACGCCTCCTGGAACGGCACCATCGCCGTCGGGGCCGCGGTGAGCACGGGCGCCCAGTTCACGTACAGCGGTACCAACGCGGCGCCGACCGACTTCGCGATCAACGGCACCGCGTGCGTGGGCGCGCACCAGCCGCCCATCACGGTGCTGACCAGCCCGGCGCCGGGCGCGGTGTACTCGCAGGGCACGGCGGTCCCGATGGCGGCCACCGCCGCCGCCGCGGACAACGCCACGATCACCAAGGTCGAGTTCTACGACGACACCACGCTGCTGGGCACGGACACCACCTCGCCGTACACGCACTCCGCCACCGGGCTGAGCGTGGGCAGTCACTCGCTGGTGGCCAAGGCGTACGACAGCCTGGGCGCGTCGGCGAACTCCACACCGGTCGGCATCACGGTCGCCTCGGGTCCCGCCGTGGTGGTCTCGCCGACCCAACTGGGCGTTCGCCAGGGCCAGTCGGCCACGTACGACGTGAAACTTTCGACACAGCCGTCCGGCAACGTGACGGTGGCGACCGCGCGGGCGTCCGGCAACACCGGTCTGTCGGTGTCGGGCGGCGGGTCGCTGACCTTCACGCCGTCGAACTGGAACACCGCCCAGAAGGTGACGATCGCCGCGAACGCCTCCGGCACGGGTTCGGCCGTCTTCGACTCGACGGCGACCGGCCACGCCAAGGCCTCGGTGACCGTGACCCAGCTGGCCGCGTCGAGCGAGTACGACGAGCGGTTCCTGGAGCTCTACGGCAAGATCACCAACCCGGCGAACGGCTACTTCTCCCCCGAGGGCATCCCGTACCACTCGGTGGAGACGCTGATCGTCGAGGCGCCGGACCACGGCCACGAGACCACGTCGGAGGCGTACAGCTACCTCCTGTGGCTGCAGGCCATGTACGGCAAGGTGACGGGCGACTGGTCCAAGTTCAACGGGGCCTGGGACATCATGGAGAAGTTCATGATCCCGACCAAGCCCGACCAGCCCACCAACTCCTTCTACAACGCGTCCAAGCCGGCGACGTACGCCCCGGAGCACGACACCCCGGGCGAGTACCCGGCACAGCTCAACACCGGTGTCTCGGTCGGTCCGGACCCCATCGCCGCCGAGCTGAAGAGCGCCTACGGCACGGACGACATCTACGGCATGCACTGGCTGCAGGACGTCGACAACGTCTACGGCTACGGCAACTCGCCCGGCAAGTGCGAGGCGGGGCCGACCGACACCGGCCCGTCGTACATCAACACCTTCCAGCGCGGGCCTCAGGAGTCGGTGTGGGAGACGATCCCGCAGCCCACCTGCGACCAGTTCAAGTACGGCGGTCCGAACGGGTACCTGGACCTGTTCACCGGTGACGCCTCCTACGCCAAGCAGTGGAAGTTCACCAACGCGCCGGACGCCGACGCGCGGGCCGTGCAGGCCGCGTACTGGGCGGACATCTGGGCCAAGCAGCAGGGCAAGGGCGCGGACGTCTCCGCGACCATCGGCAAGGCCGCGAAGATGGGCGACTATCTGCGCTACGCGATGTACGACAAGTACTTCAAGAAGATCGGGAACTGTGTGGGGGCCACGTCCTGCCCGGCCGGTACCGGCAAGGACGCCTCGCACTACCTGATGTCCTGGTACTACGCGTGGGGCGGCGCCACCGACACGGCGGCCGGCTGGGCCTGGCGCATCGGCTCCAGCCACACGCACGGCGGCTACCAGAACCCGTTGGCCGCCCACGCCCTCGCCAACTACGCCCCGCTGAAGCCCAAGTCGACGACCGGGCAAGCGGACTGGGCCAAGTCCCTCGACCGGCAGATCGAGTTCTACCGCTGGCTGCAGTCGAACGAGGGCGGCATCGCGGGCGGCGCCACCAACAGCTGGGCAGGGCGGTACGCCACTCCCCCGGCCGGGACGCCGACCTTCTACGGCATGTTCTACGACGAGAAGCCGGTGTACCACGACCCGCCGTCCAACCAGTGGTTCGGCTTCCAGGCGTGGTCCATGGAGCGGGTCGCCGAGTACTACCAGCAGACCGGCAACGCGGCCGCCAAGACCGTGCTGGACAAGTGGGTCGACTGGGCGCTCTCCAAGACGACGATCAATCCGGACGGCACCTACCGGATCCCGTCGACACTCCAGTGGTCGGGTGCGCCCGACACGTGGAACGCGTCGAGTCCCGGCGCCAACGCGGGACTTCATGTCACCGTCGCCGACTACACCGACGACGTGGGTGTGGCCGCCGCGTACGCCAAGACCCTGACGTACTACGCGGACCGCTCCGGTGACGCGGACGCGGCCCGGGTCGCCAAGGCGCTGCTCGACGGCATGTGGGACCACCACCAGGACGGGCTGGGGATCGCGGTTCCCGAGACCCGGGCGGACTACAACCGGTTCGACGACCGGGTGTACGTGCCGAACGGGTGGACCGGGAAGATGCCGAACGGCGACGCCATCAACTCGACGTCGACCTTCGACTCCATCAGGTCGTTCTACGAGGACGATCCGGCCTGGTCGAAGATCGAGGCCTATCTGGCCGGCGGGGCCGCGCCCTCGTTCACGTACCACCGGTTCTGGGCCCAGGCGGACATCGCCTTGGCCATGGGTTCGTACGCGGAGTTGCTGGAGTAGCCCGCGTAGGTCGTACATCGGCTGCGGGCGGTCCGTGGCTGGTCGCGCAGTTCCCCGCGCCCCTTACGGGGCGCGGGGATCTTTTTCCCCCACTGTCAGGAGAGGACCCCCCACTGTGCGAAGAACCCGCATCCTCACCACCGTCCTGGCCCTCGCGGCCGGCCTTCTCGCCGGATCCCCACCCGCGTTGGCCGCCGACAAGCCGGAGAAGTCGGTGGCGATCGCCGCCGACACCTACACCTGGAAGAACGCCCGGATCGACGGGGGCGGCTTCGTCCCGGGCATCGTCTTCAACCGCAAGGAGAAGAACCTCGCGTACGCCCGGACCGACATCGGCGGGGCCTATCGCTGGGTGGAGTCGTCGAAGACCTGGACGCCGTTGCTCGACTCCGTCGGGTGGGACGACTGGGGGCACACCGGGGTCGTGAGCCTCGCCTCCGACCCGGTCGACCCGAACAAGGTGTACGTGGCGGCCGGGACGTACACCAACAGCTGGGACCCGGGGAACGGGGCGATCCTGCGGTCGTCGGACCGGGGGGCCGGCTGGCAGAAGGCGAACCTGCCGTTCAAGCTGGGCGGGAACATGCCGGGACGAGGCATGGGCGAACGGCTGGCCGTGGACCCGAACCGCAACAGCGTGCTGTATCTGGGCGCGCCCAGCGGGAAGGGACTGTGGCGGTCCACGGACTCGGGGGCCACCTGGTCGCAGGTGACCAACTTCCCGAACGTCGGCAACTACGTGGCCGATCCGTCCGACACCAGCGGCTACTCCAGCGACAACCAGGGCATCGTCTGGGTCACCTTCGACGAGTCGACGGGCACCTCCGGCAACCCCACGCGGACCCTCTACGTCGGCGTCGCCGACAAGGAGAACGCGGTGTACCGGTCGACGGACGCGGGCGCCACCTGGTCGCGGCTGGCCGGGCAGCCCACCGGCTACCTGGCCCACAAGGGCGTCCTCGACACCGTCAACGGCCATCTGTTCCTGTCGTACAGCGACAAGGGCGGTCCGTACGACGGCGGCAAGGGTCAGCTGTGGCGGTACGCGACGGCGACGGGCACCTGGACGAACATCAGCCCGGTGGCGGAGGCCGACACCTACTACGGCTTCAGCGGGCTGACCGTGGACCGGCAGGACCCGGGCACGGTCATGGCGACCGCGTACAGCTCCTGGTGGCCGGACACGCAGATCTTCCGCTCCACGGACAGCGGCGCCACCTGGACCAAGGCCTGGGACTACTCGTCGTACCCGAACCGTGCGAACCGCTACACCATGGACGTGTCCTCGTCCCCGTGGCTGACCTGGGGCGCGAACCCGTCGCCGCCCGAACAGACCCCCAAACTCGGCTGGATGACCGAGGCGCTGGAGATCGACCCGTTCGACTCGAACCGGATGATGTACGGGACGGGCGCCACGATCTACGGCACGGAGAACCTGGGGAACTGGGACAGCGGCGGCCAGTTCGTCATCAAGCCGATGGTGCGGGGTCTGGAGGAGACGGCCGTCAACGACCTGGCCTCGCCCCCGTCCGGTGCCCCGCTGCTCAGCGCGCTCGGTGACATCGGCGGGTTCCGGCACACGGATCTGACGAAGGTCCCGTCGATGATGTTCACCCAGCCGAACTTCACGACGACGACCAGCCTGGACTACGCCGAGTCCAACCCGAACACGGTGGTGCGCGTCGGCAATCTGGACTCCGGGCCGCACATCGCGTTCTCCACGGACAACGGCGCCAACTGGTTCGCCGGCACCGACCCTTCGGGGGTCAGCGGTGGCGGTACGGTCGCCGCGGCCGCGGACGGCAGCCGGTTCGTGTGGAGCCCGGCGGGCACGGGCGTGCGGTACGCCACCGGTTTCGGCACCTCCTGGTCGGCGTCCAGCGGTATCCCCGCCGACGCGATCGTGGAGTCCGACCGGGTGGACCCGAAGACCTTCTACGGCTTCAAGTCCGGGAAGTTCTACGTCAGCACGGACGGCGGGGCCACCTTCACCGCGTCGAACGCGACCGGGCTGCCCAGCGGCGACAGTGTCCGCTTCAAGGCCCTCCCCGGGGTGAAGGGCGACGTCTGGCTGGCCGGCGGCGCCACCGACGGGGCCTACGGGCTCTGGCACTCGACGGACGCCGGCGCGACCTGGACCAAGCTCTCCGGTGTCGAGCAGGCCGACACGATCGGCTTCGGCAAGGCGGCGACGGGAGCCTCGTACCAGACCCTCTACACCAGCGCCAAGATCGGTGGCGTACGCGGCATCTTCCGCTCGACGGACAAGGGCGCGACCTGGACCCGCGTCAACGACGACGCCCACCGGTGGGGCTGGACGGGGGCGGCGATCACGGGTGACCCGAGGGTGTACGGGCGGGTCTACATCGCGACCAACGGACGCGGGGTCATCTACGGCGACTCCTCCGACACCGGCGGCGGCGGAGGAGGCGGGGGTACGGACCCCGATCCCGAGCCGACGGGCGCGTGTGCGGTGACGTACACGATCACCAGCCAGTGGTCGGGCGGCTTCCAGGCGGACGTCAAACTCGCCAACACGGGCGCGAGCGCCTGGTCCGGCTGGGCGCTCGGCTGGACCTTCCCCGACGGCCAGGGCGTCTCCCAGATCTGGAACGCCGCCCATACGCAGACGGGGTCGGCGGTCACGGCCCGGAACATCGGCTGGAACGGCACGGTGGCGGCGGGTGCGTCGGTGAGCTTCGGCTTCACCGGAAGCTGGTCGGGGACGAACGGAAAGCCGACCGCGTTCAAGCTCGGTGACCAGTCCTGCACGGTGACCTGACACCCCGCGCAGGACGAGGAGAGGGCGCGCGTCCGGGTCGGCGCGCGCCCTCTTCGTACCATGTACACCGGGTATGTCGCACCACGTACACCCTCCCCTATCGACATGTTCATGGCGGGCACAGAAGGGCATCCCAGAGTGTGTACGCACGGCTCGCCCGGAGACCTTCACAGAAGGAGCCCCTGTGCCGAACCACAGCCGCGTCACGCGCCGACTGGGCATGAAGACCGCCCTCGCCGCGGCGGTCCTGCTGCCTCTGTCCCGTACCACCGGACTGTCCGGCGTGCCCGCCGCCGCGAAGGAGGAGGGGGAGGAGGCCACCGCCGGCCCGCCGCTGTCCACCATGTCCTTCAACCTGCGCTACGCGAACACCGTGCGGCCCAACAGCTGGGCCGTGCGCAGGCCGGTGATGCGGGCCCTGCTGCGGCAGGAGGCGCCCCATGTCATCGGCACCCAGGAAGGCCTCCATCAGCAACTGCGCGACATCGAGGCCGACCTGGGGAGGGACTACCGCTGGATCGGCACCGGCCGCGCGGGCGGCAACCGCGACGAGTTCATGGCCGTCTTCTACGACACCCGCCGGCTCGCGCCCGTCGAGTACCGGCACTTCTGGCTCTCCGACACCCCGGAGGTTCCGGGGTCGAACACCTGGGGCGGCGGCTCCATCCGGATGGTCACCTGGGTCCGGTTCCGTGACCTGCAGGACGGCGACAGACAGTTCTACGTCCTCAACACCCACCTGGACAACGTCAGCCAGTACGCCCGCGACCGGGCCGCGGCCCTGATCGCCCAGCGCATCGCCGGCCTCGACCGGTCGCTGCCCCTCCTCGTCACCGGCGACTTCAACGTGGCGGCCCACCGGAACACGGTCTACGACACGCTGCTGGGCGCCGGGCTCGTCGACACCTGGGACGCGGCGGCCGCGCGCAACGACCTCTACGCGACCTTCCACGGCTACCGCCCGCTGACCCCGGGCGGCGACCGCATCGACTGGATCCTGACCACCCCGGCCAGCACGGTGCACCGGGCCGCCATCAACACGTTCGCGTCCGGCGGCCAGTTCCCCAGCGACCATCTGCCGGTGCAGGCGTCGGTCACGCTGGGCTGACGACCGCGCGCGGGAGTCCGTGGGCGGGCCTGGCCCGCTCACGGACCGGCCCCTACGGCGTGTACACCGTCGGCCTGGGCGCCGTCGGCATGCCGGCGCCGATGAAGAAACTGGTGTGCGGGGGCTGGTTGTAGGCGGTGTTCTGCCAGGCCAGTCCCGTGCGGTACATCGGGTCGTGCAGCAGGGTCGTGATCTTCGTGCTCGTCTCGATGGGTGTCGAGTAGATCCGCAGGGCCGTGTTGCCGCTGGTGCGCCAGACGACCTCCTCGCGCCAGTCGCCGAGGATGTCGCCGGAGAGCGCCGGGGTGGCCTTGGTGCCGTTGTTGGAGGAGACCCCGGACCCGGTCAGCAACCGGGTGTCGGCGGAGGTGCCGTACTTGTCGATCCGGGTGCCGTCGAGGAGTTCGCGGACCGGGTCGCCGTCCCACCAGGAGAGGAAGTTGACCGACGAGGGCTCGCGGCCCTTCGTCGCGCCGGCCTCGTCGCGGGTGGAGGAGTCGGCGGCCGACCACATCTCGGGCCCGTCGTTGCCGGCGTGGATGTCACCGGCGACACCCCGGCCGTTGTCGCAGCAGGCGGCCAGCTGCCAGCGGACCGCGCCGTTGGCGGGGTTGATGTACAGCTCGGCGGGCTGGGAGGTGGACTCCGAGACCTTGAAGTACTCCAGGCCCGACGTCGACGCGTCGAGGTCGCCCAGGTGCTGCGCGTCGCCGTGGCCCGTCCTCGTGGTCCACAGACCGTTGCCGTTGTCGTCCACGGCCATCGAGCCGTACACGATCTCGTCCCGGCCGTCGTTGTCGACGTCACCGACGGAGAGGCTGTGCGAGCCCTGGCCGTCGTAGCCCCGGCCGGAGTTGGTGGAGGAGCTGGTGTCGAAGGTCCAGCGGCGGGAGAAGGAGCCGTTCCGCCAGTCCCAGGCCGCGATCACCGAGCGGGTGTAGTAGCCGCGCGCCATGATCAGGGAGGGGCGGGCGCCGTCCAGATAGGCCGTCCCGGCGAGGAAGCGGTCCGCGCGGTTGCCGTAGGAGTCGCCCCAGGACGAGACCGTGCCCCGGCCGGGGACGTAGTCCACCGTCTGCATCGCCCGGCCGGTCTGCCCGTTGAACATGGTCAGGTACTCGGGCCCGGACAGGATGTAGCCGCTGGAGTTGCGGTGGTCGGCGGAGGAGCTGCCGATCACCGTGCCCGCCCCGTCGACCGTGCCGTCGGCCGTCTTGGCGGCTATCTCGGCCTTGCCGTCGCCGTCGTAGTCGTACACCTGGAACTGGGTGTAGTGCGCGCCGGAGCGGATGTTGCGGCCCAGGTCGATGCGCCAGAGCCGGGTGCCGTCGAGCTTGATTCCGTCGATGATCGTGTTGCCGGTGTAGCCGGACTGGGAGTTGTCCTTGGCGTTGGTCGGCTGCCACTTGAGGACGAACTCCAGGGCCCCGTCGCCGTCGAGGTCGCCCACGGAGGCGTCGTTGGCCTCGTAGGTGTAGGCGACTCCGTCCGGGGTGGTGCCGCCCGCGGGTGCGCTGATCGGCACGTCCTTGTAGCCGGTGCGCAGTTGCACGGCGTGCACCGAGTCGCCCTGCTCCACACCGTTCACGATCGCGCGGACCGTGTAGTCGGCCTGGGCGGGGGCGCCGGAGTGGAAGTAGTTGGTGGAGCCGGTGATCGGAGTGGAGTTGACCTTCGTACCGGCCCGGTAGACGTTGAAGGACACGTCGTTCGGGTCGGTGCCGAGCCAGCGCCAGCTGACCAGGTTGCCGCTGTCGACGTGCACGCTGACCACGCCCCGGTCGAGGCGCTCGACCTGGCGGGCGGTGGCGGCCTCGGCGGGCGTGCCGGTGAACGTGGTGAGTCCGGCGGCGACCAGGGCCGCTGTCACCAGCGAGCGCAGGGCTCGGCGTCTGTGGTGCCTGTGCGGGTGGGGCACGTGACGAACCTCCAGAAGGGACGGACGAGTTCCGCTCCTTCAGTCGCCGCCGTTCCCGGCCACGTTGCCGTACCTTTCGGCCAGTTCGGCCACGTTCTGGCGATCCTGTGGCGCTGACCAACCTGCGTCATGGAGTTCAGGCCGGCTTCCGGAACGCCCGCAGGGTGAACTCCGGGTCCGGGCGTGGCAGGTCCTGGTCGGGCAGGGCCGCGAGGCGCAGCGCGAAGTCGTCGGCCAGCGGATCGCCGGGGGGCAGCGTGACGAACCAGCCCCGGCGCAGGTCGGCGACCGTGCGGCGGGGGCTGCGGCCCTGGCCGCGCCCGGGGAAACGAGCCTGTCCGACGGCCAGCAGACCGTGTTCGGCGGCGTACGTCTCGACGGCCCCGGCGGGATCCGTCGCCGGCGCCCGGGGCCGTGGGGCGAGCACCGCGTCGATGTCGCTGCCCACGTTGTGGGAGGCGGCCTTGTCGACGGTGGTGACGTAGACGCCGCCGGGGAGGAGCACCCGGGCGCACTCCCCGACCACGGCCCGTACGTCTTCGGGGCCGCCCAGCAGATGCAGCAGCCACACGCTGGTGACGGCGTCGAACTCCCCGTCACGGAACGGGAGTCGGCGGCCGTCACCGATCACGACCGAGCCGGGCAGCCGGGCGGCGGCCCGGCTCGCCATCGCGTACGTGAGGTCGACCCCCGTGACCCGTGTCCCGGGCCGGGCCGCCGCGAGGCGGCGGGTCACGATCCCGGTGCCGCAGGCGATGTCGAGCAGGCGGCGGGCGCCCTCGGGGACGAGGCCGAGCACGGCGTGGGCGGCGGCCTCGGCGCGGGGCTCGCCGCCGCGCAGGGCGTCGTAGTCGCCGGCCTCCTTGTCGTAGTCCAGCACCCGCCTCAGCTCGCCCCGTGACCGGGGGCGAGCGCCTCCACCCTGCGGGCCAGCTCGAAGTCCTTCTCGGTGACGGCGCCGCCCGCGCTGTGGGTGTGGACGGTCAGCGACACCGTGTCGTAGCCGAGGGTGAGGTCGCTGTGGTGGCCGAGCTCCTCCTGGGTCTGGGCGATGTGCACGACCAGCGCGGTCGCCGCGAAGTGCGAGCCCAGCCGGTAGGAGCGGGCGATCCGGTCCCCGTCCAGCGACCAGCCGGGCAGCTCCGCCAGCCGTTCCTCGATCTCCTTCTGCGACAAGGGTTCGACGGGCATGACCCACTCCTTCCGGGAGGCCCCTCCGTGATGTGCGGTCCCTCCCAGCGTGCCACAGACGGGCCGCCGCGTCCCTGGTCAGGAGCCCGGACGCGCCACACCTCACCAGGCTCGGTTACGTTGTGCGCATGACCAGTGTCCCGACCGGTGCCCCGGGTCGTCCCACCGTGCCCGCCGTCCAGGGCGTGGGCCCGCTGCTGCGGGCCTGGAGGGAGCAACGGCGGGTCAGCCAGCTGGAGTTGGCGCTGCGCGCGGATTCCTCGGCGCGGCACATCAGCTTCGTCGAGACGGGCCGCTCCCGCCCGAGCGAGGAGATGGTTCTCCGGCTCGCCGAGCACCTGGACGTACCCGTTCGGGAGCGGAACGCGCTGCTGCTCGCGGCGGGTTACGCCCCGCGCTATCCGGAGACGCCGCTCGACGACCCGTCGATGGGCGCGCTGCGGGAGGGCATGGAGCGGCTCATCCAGGGCTACGAGCCGTATCCGGCGCTGGTGATGAACGCGACGTACGACGTCCTGGCCGCCAACCGGGGCATCCTCATGCTTCTCGACGGGATCCCCGAGTCGCTGCTCGTCCCGCCGCTCAACGCGATGCGGCTGACGCTGCATCCCGAGGGCATGGCGCCACGCATCCGCAATCTGCGCGCCTGGCGCGGGCACCTCCTGGAGCAGATGGAGCGCCAGGTCGCGCTGCATCGCTCGGAGCCCCTGCGGGCGCTGTACGAGGAGGTGGCGGCGTACCCCCTGCCACCGGGCACGCCCGAGGACGACTCCGACGGGGACGCGGGGTCGGGGCCCGGCGCGGAGGCGAGTGCGTACTTCGCGCTGCCGATGCGGATCGAGCACGAGGGCCGGGTGCTGTCGTTCGTCTCCTCGGTCTCCACCTTCAACACCCCCATGGACGTGACCGTGGCCGAGCTCGCCATCGAGACGTTCCTCCCGGCGGACCCGGCGACGGTCAAGTACCTGCACGGGCTGATGTCCTGACGGTCAGTCGGAGGCGCTCCCGCGGTCGTCGGCCGCGCGGAGGGCGAGGTACTGGACGGCCGCGAACCCGGCCACGGTGACCGCCTGGAGCAGCGTCCACACCGCCCCCGCCGTGCTGGGCGTCAGCCACAGCGCCAGGGCGACGAGGCTGAGGACCGTCCAGGCGAGGTTGGCCTCGATCACGGCCCGTACGGGCAGGGCCGGGGGCCGCTGACGCGCGGCGAGCAGGGCGACACCCGCCGCGTACACCGAGAGGAAGGCGCCGAGCGCGACGAGCAGCCCGGCACCGACCCCGAGGTAGCGGCCGAGGGGGCCGGAGGCCAGGAGGTAGGCGAGCCCGTTCACGCCGGTCACGGCCGCGTCGATGGCCAGGAAGCGGCGCAGCATGGCGCGGGGGTCGGTGGTCCGGGCGAGGACGGCGAGCCGGGCCGTCGGTATGGTCATGGACATGGCTCATCACGCTCCGTCGAGGTGGTGGGCGGGAAACAGGAGGGGCCGGAGGCCGAGCGCCCGGAGGGGCGCCGGAGGACCCGGTGAGCTCACCTTGCCTCGCGGCGCGTGCGCGGGTCGATTACCTCCGAGGTCATGGCAGCCCGTACCCTGCGGGGTCGTCGTGCCCCGGAACCGCCGGACCATCGCGTTCCGGTCACCCCTGGGCGATGTCACCGGGGCATGACAGACTGTTGGGGTACCTCGGCGCGTGGGGAGGCGTGGCGTGAGTGAGCGGCGGCCCGCGCCCACCGTGGGTCAGGTGGTGCTCGGAAAACGGCTCCAGGAACTACGGGAGGCCGCCGGGCTCAAGCGCGAGGAGGCGGCACGCGTCCTCCGGGTCGCCCCGGCGACCGTGCGGCGCATGGAGACCGCCGACGTCGCCCTCAAGATCCCCTACGTCCAGGTGCTGCTGACGACGTACGGTGTCGCCGAGCACGAGGTCGACGCGTTCGTGGCGCTGGCCGAGGAGGCGAACAAGCCGGGATGGTGGCAGCGGTTCCATGATGTGCTGCCCGACTGGTTCAGCGTGTACGTCAGCCTGGAGGGCGCGGCGCACCTGATCCGGCAGTACGAGCCGCACTTCGTGCCGGGGATGCTGCAGACGGAGGAGTACGCGCGGGCCGTGATGGAGGCCGGGACGGTCGGGCAGACCGGCCCCGAGACGATCGAACGGCATGTGTCGCTACGGATGGCGAGACAGAAGCTCCTCACCCAGGAGAACCCACCGCACCTGTGGGTGATCATGGACGAGACGGTCCTCATGCGGCCGGTGAGCATCCGCTCGCAGGTGATGCGCGACCAGATCGACCGGCTTCTCGACGTCACCGAGAAGGACCATGTGATCCTCCAGGTCTGCGAGTTCGCCAGCGGCCCCCACCCGGGCACCTACGCCCCGTTCTGCCTCTTCCGCTTCGCCGAACCGGAACTCCCCGACATGGTCTACAGCGAGTACCTGACCGGCGCGCTCTACCTCGACTCCCGCAAAGAGGTCTCCCTCCACCTCGAAGTCCTCGACCACATGGCCGCACACGCGGCCTCCGCGGAGGCGACGAGGGACATCCTGAAGCGGTACCGCGACAGGTACTGAGTTCCGTCGCCCTTCCTGCCACCGCCGGCTCCGTCCTACGCAGCCCCTCCCTTCGGCCCCTTCTCCTCGTCCACGAACTCCGCGTCGACCACTGTCGTGTCCTCCTCCTCGTCCGCGGCCCCGGCCGGGCCGGTGGGCAGTGGGCCGGTCCGGCCGGCGGAGGCCGCCGCGTACATGGACTGCCCCATGCGCCGGCTGACGGTGGAGAGGTGGTCGGTGGCGGAGCGGAGGGGCGCGGTGTCCTCGGGGTGTTCCAGCAGACGCTTCACCTCCGCCACCGCGGCCCTCACCTCGGCCCTGCTGTCGGCGGGGACGCGTTCCTCGTTCTCACGGAGGAACTTCTCGGTCTGGTGGACGAGTTGCTCGGCGTGGTTGCGGGTCTCCGCGGCCTCGCGGCGCCGACGGTCGTCCTCGGCGTACTGCTCGGCCTCCCGCATCATGCGGTCGATGTCGTCCTTGGGGAGCGCGGAGCCGCCGGTCACCGTCGTCTTCTGTTCGCGGCCGGTGGCGAGGTCCTTCGCCGAGACGTGCATGATGCCGTTCGCGTCGATGTCGAAGGCCACCTCGATCTGCGGGACACCACGCGGCGCGGGCGGCAGCCCGGTCAGGTCGAAGACGCCCAGCTTCTTGTTGTACGCGGCGATCTCCCGCTCGCCCTGGTACATCTGGATGCCGACCGAGGGCTGGTTGTCGGCGGCCGTGGTGAAGATCTCCGAACGGCGCGTCGGGATCGTCGTGTTGCGCTCGATGAGCGTGGTCATGATGCCGCCCTTGGTCTCGATGCCCAGGGACAGCGGCGTGACGTCGAGGAGCAGGACGTCCTTCACGTCACCCCGGATGACACCCGCCTGGAGCGCGGCGCCGACCGCCACCACCTCGTCGGGGTTCACCCCCTTGTGCGGGTCCTTGCCGGTGAGCTCCCGCACCAGGTCGCTCACGGCGGGCATCCGTGTCGAACCGCCCACCAGGATGATGTGGTCGATCGCCGCGAGCTTCACTCCCGCGTCCTTGACGGCCTGGTGGAACGGCGTCCTGCACCGGTCGAGCAGGTCCGCGGTCAGCTCCTGGAACCGGGCGCGCGTCAGTTTCTCCTCCAGGTGGAGGGGCCCCTCGGCGGAGGCGGTGACGTACGGGAGGCTGACGGACGTCTCGGAGGAGCTGGACAGCTCGATCTTGGCCCTCTCCGCGCCCTCCCGCAGCCGTTGCAACCCCATCTTGTCGCGGCCGAGATCGACGCCGTACTGCCCCTGGAAGCGCTTGACGAGGTACTCGACGACCCGCTGGTCGAAGTCGTCGCCCCCGAGCCGGGTGTCGCCGTTGGTGGCCTTCACCTCGATGACCCCGTCGCCGATCTCCAGGAGGGAGACGTCGAAGGTGCCGCCGCCGAGGTCGAAGACGAGGACGGTCTGTTCCTCGCCCCGGTCCAGGCCGTACGCGAGGGCCGCCGCCGTGGGCTCGTTGATGATCCGCAGGACCTTCAGGCCCGCGATCTCCCCCGCCTCCTTGGTCGCCTGCCGCTGCGCGTCGTCGAAGTACGCGGGCACGGTGATGACGGCGTCGGTGACGTCCTCGCCGAGGTACGACTCCGCGTCCCGCTTCAGCTTCTGCAGGACACGCGCGGACAGTTCCTGGGGCCGGTAGCGGGTGCCGTCCACGGAGCCCTCCAGGGGGAACCGCCAGCTCGCGTCGCCCATATGGCGTTTGACGGAGCGTGCCGTGCGCTCCACGTTCGTCACGGCCTGCCGCTTGGCGACCTCGCCGACGACAACCTCGGAGTTCTTGGCGAACGCCACCACCGACGGCGTGGTCCGCTGCCCCGCCGCGTTCACGACGACGGTCGGCTCACCGCCCTCGAGCAGGGCCACCACCGAGTTCGTCGTACCGAGATCGATCCCGACCGCACGCCCCATCGCCGTCCCCTTCCAGCGGAGTCCGCAAGGATCCGCGAGGTCCGCCAAGTGTTCCCACCACCAGCACAGAACTCGGGTGGGCTCTTGTCCATGGGGCGGAGACGGGGCGCACGAAGCAGACGGTCAGGCCAGCTCGGCCGTCAGCGTGATCGTCGTACCGGTCAGGGCCTGGCTGACCGGGCAGTTCTTCTTTGCGCCCTCGGCCGCCTCCTGGAAGCCGGCCGCGTCCAGGCCGGGGACCTCGCCGCGGACGGTGAGGTGGATGCCGGTGATGCCCTCGCCGGGCTGGAAGGTCACGTCGGCCTTGGTCTCCAGGCGGGTGGGCGGGGTGCCCGCGCCGGTGAGACCGTGGGAGAGCGCCATGGAGAAGCAGCTGGAGTGGGCGGCCGCGATCAGCTCCTCGGGGCTGGTCTTGCCGTTCGCCTCCTCCGCGCGCGAGGGCCACGACACCGGCTGCGAACCGATGCCGGAGGAGTCGAAGGTGACGGTGCCGGTGCCCTTGAGCAGCTCGCCTTCCCAGACGGTGTGTGCGGTGCGCGTGGTGGCCACGATGAGTCCTTTCCTGTCAGTCACGGTGCCGGAGTCCCGTCGCGGGGGATTCCGCCGCGGGGTTCCGACACGGAAATCCCGTCGCCGGGGTTCCGTACCCCATCCGATCACACTCGGGCGGGTCCGAACGTCATCTCACCCTGAACACCGGCCCCCGCGCGGTGAACGGCAGGTGAGCACTCTGTGGAATCAGATAGGCGTGCTCCCGCCGCACCCGCAGCACGTCGCACCAGCCGTCCGTGATGACGAGGACCGGCGCGCCCGGCGGGAAGTCGTCGGCGCGGTGCAACAGGTCGACGCCCGGCTGCAGTTCCGTACCGCCGCGCCCGCGCACCCGTACCCGTCCGGCGATCTCGGTGACCGGCAGGTATCCCGCGTCGTGCGGGGCCGCGTCGCAGAAGACGACCCGGGCGGCCGGTACGTCCCGGGCCTCGGCGTACGAGGCGATGGCGCCCAGCGCCTTGCCGAGCAGCGTCCGGTCCATGGAGCCGGATGTGTCGAGGACGACGCCGAAGGTGCAGCGGGCGATCTCCTCGGGCGGGAAGTAACGCCCCGCACGCGGGATGTGAGGGGTGGCGGCCTGGCGGCGCGAGGGGCGCGCGTAGGTCCGTACGGCCTGCGGGCTGGGTACGAACTCGTCGAACCAGCGGGCGAGTTGCGCGTCCCAGGGCAGGGGCGGATGGCTGAGGGCACGGATCTCCTCGACCAGGCCGGCGGGCAGCAGGCCGCGTTCCTGACGCTCGTGCAGGTCGAAGCCCCGGGCGAGGCCCCGGCGGTAGAACTCGTCGAGGTCCACGTAGTCGCGCGGCGAGGCGAGCGGCCCGCCGAGGATGTCACCGACACCCTTGCCGCGCGGGGTGGCCAGCCTGCGCATCCGGCGCAGATCGCCGACGATCCGGTCGTAGACCTCCTCGGCCGACAGCCCCGACAGCCCGGCGTCGTACAGCAGCCCGTCGGGCATGGTGCCGACCTGCATCTCGCGCAGCCAGTCGTTGATGACGTAGTCGGCGGCGATGTTGAACAGGAACGGGTCGCGGGTGCCGCAGCGGTCGCCGTGGCGCAGGGCGGCGTGCAGCATCTCGTGGGCGAGGATGAACCGCCACTCCTCGTCGTCGAACTGGCGGAGCGGGTTGATGTAGATCTCGCCCGCCTCCGCGTCGACGGCCGCGACGGCGATGCCGTGGGCGTGGGCGAGTTCGACGTCGGCGACGATCCGGATGCCGGCCGCGATGCCGCCGAGCAGCGGGTAGGAGGAGATGAACCAGCTCAGCGCCTTCTCCCAGGGGCGCATGCGGGTCGGCTCGTCGTCCAGGGACTCCCGGCGGCCCCCGGCCATGTCCATCGCGGCGGACATGGTGCGGGTGAGGGCGTGCGCGAAGGCGAGCTGCCAGTCCGTGGGCGTGCCCCGCCACTTGGGCCAGGACAGCAGGAGCTGGTCGGGCTCGTCACCGGCCGTGCCGCAGTGCGCGTACGCCGCCGGGAGCCCGCCCTGGCGGCGCCAGCGGGCGGCGAGGCGCTCCTCGTCGCCGTCCGGGTAGCGGTCGGGCAGGTTCTCGGGCGTCAGGCCGACCGGGAAGGTGAGCAGGAACCGGTTGACGGCGACGCAGCGGGCGGCCAGGTCGTACCGGTCGGGCTGGGTCCGCGCGCCGTGCGCCGCCGGGACGTGCCCGAAACCCAGGTGGACGGCGGCGTGGGCGATGGCCCAGGCCCAGGCGTCGGGGGTGGCGAGCCGGTCGGGGTGCGCGTGCAGCACGCCCTCGGAGTCGACCCGGACGAGGCCCTCGCGGGGCGCGAGGTCGCACTTCTCCTTGCGGCAGACGCTGAACCCGACCGCCCGCAGCGCGGGGTTGTACCGCACCGCCTCCAGCCCGGCCTCGAACGCCTCACCGGCGAGGTCGCGCTTCGTCTTCTTTCCGCCCTGCCTCTTGCCACCCGACGTGCTCACCGGCGGGCCTCCACCAGCCGGGGCATGTCGCGGGCCGCCTCGACCAGGAACCAGGCGGGCAGTACGGGATTGCCGTCGGTGCCGTCGGCGATGACGGTCTGGGCGACCTCGACGGAGATCTCCGCGAGCCGCACCAGCAGGGACTTGGCGCGGTACGCGGTCTGCCGTCCGTTCGCCGACATGTGCTGCTTGCTGACCGGCAGTTCCTTGATCAGCCGGTCGCGGAAGGAGTCGGCGAGGTAGTACAGCAGGTCGCGGTCCTCCACGCGGTGGGGCCAGCCGGCCTCGCCCTTGAGGATCGCCTCGATGCCGAACCGGCTGCGCACGATCTTGACGTAGCCGCAGAAGGCCACCGCGTGCGCGGGCGTCAGCGTGCCGTGCGCGAGGACCTTCAGCGTCTCCTCGTCGAGGTCGCGCCCGAAGGAGTGCAGCGCGTCGGAGAGCATGTGCCAGGAGCGGGGTGTCGAGAACGGCTCCTCGCTCTTCGGCGGCTTCGACCACAGCTGGTCAGGGCGGTCGGTGAGGTGGTCCAGGACCCAGGCGTGGATGCCGTTGCCCTCCGCCCAGACCAGCCAGTCCTTCGCCGAGGCCTGGAGGTGGACGTGGGTGAGGCGGTTGACCAGGGCGGAGGCGATGGGGCGGGCCAGGGCGTTGTCGGTGGCGCGGTTGCCGGCGCCGATGACGATGGAGCCCTTCGGCAGCTCGTAGTTGCCGATGCGGCGGTCCAGGATCAGCGAGTAGAACGCCTTCTGCACATCCGGGGTGGCCGCGTTCAGCTCGTCCAGGAACAGGCAGTACGGCTCGTCGCGGGCGATCGCCTCCGGCGGGCAGAACACGGAGCGGCCGTCGCGGATCTGCGGGACGCCCATCAGGTCCTCCGGCGCGAGCTGCGTACCGAGGAGGCTCACGCACGTAAGGCCCAGCGACTCGGCGAAGTCCCGTACGAGGGAGGACTTTCCGATGCCGGGGGCGCCCCAGACGAAGACGGGGCGGACGGTGGCGAGGCCGAGCAGCAGCTCGGGGATGCGGGAGGGTGTGACGGTGACGGCTGCCTGCAAGGCGGGGGCTCCAGGGGTTTGGTCCTGCGGACGTTGCGGACAGTGTGGGTGACCGCTTCGCTGGAGCGCAGCCGAATTTTTTGTGGGCCGGGGCGCCTATGCGTCTGCCGGGTTCTGTTCGGGGGCGGGTGCGGGTTCGTCGTGGACGGTCGCGCAGTTCCCCGCGCCCCTGAGGGGCGCGCTGTCGTGGGCCAGGGGCACTTGGGGGCCGTTCGCCTCCCGTAGCCATCTTCTGAGTACCCGGTGGATGTGTTCCGCGCCGACCATGTCCTCGTCCTCCTCGACCGGTTCGGAGAGAACCAGGGGGGACATCAGGAACGGGCGGGACTGGCAGCCGCCCAGGCCTCCGTGGGAGCCGATCTGCTCCTCGAAGGCGAGGACTTCGCCGTCGGTGGGGTCGAACCAGGAGTTGACCATGATGTCGGCGGTGTGCGGGAAGCCGTGTGTGCGGCGTACGGCGTCGGCGGCGCCGGGGCCGAAGTCGGCCAGGGGGCCGGGGTGTTCGTCGCTCAGTTCGTCGATCGGCACCTCCGCGCCGAGCGCGCCGAGGACGACACCGCCGTGCTCCTCGCTGCGGACGAGGACGAAGCCGATGCCGGGGTGGTTGGCCAGGGTGGAGAGCAGGGCGGGGTGACGGGCGTCGATCTCCTCGCGGCTCATCCGGTGGGAGACGTCCGGGAAGGAGACGAGGCCGAGGTTGCCCGAGGCCAGGGTGATGGGCTCGGAGCGTCGGGTGGGGCGGTGCTCCTCGACGCCCTCCTCGACGGGGATGCGCAGCGCGGCCCGTACCGCCGCGCGCGCCTCGGCGCCGCTGTGGGTGCGCTGGGCACGGCGCGACACGGGCAGGCCGCAGCCGGCGCGGACCAGGTCGCCGAGGGTGAGGCCGTAGCGGCCGAGGAAGGTCTCGCCGGGGCTCTGGCCGTGGTCGGAGAGGAGGACGATCCGGTAGGCGCGCGGGGCGTGTTCGGCGACCTGGGCGATCAGCGCGAGGGAGCGGTCCAGGCGCTGGAGGATCTTCGCGGCGTCCCGGCTGTGCGGTCCGGAGTGGTGCGCGACCTCGTCGTACGCCACCAGGTCCGCGTAGATCGCCGCGCGGCCCGCGAACATGTCCCCGATCACCGCGGCGACGACGACGTCGCGCTCGACGACGGTCGCGAAGGCCCGGATGAACGGGTAGAGCCCGCCGCGCTTGACGCGGGGGCGCTGCTCGGCGAACCGGGCCCGGGTGGACTGGCTGATCTCCCGCACGACGTCGGCGCCGAAGGACATGGCGGTGCGGACGGCGTTGGCGGGGTCGGAGAAGTAGGCGAAGTACCCGGCGCGGGACCGGTTGCGCCGCCCCCGGCGGGCCGCCATCGACAGCACCAGCGCGAGCTGCTCGGCACCGCCGCTGAAGAGGTTGCCGCGGCTGGCGCCGTCGACGGTCAGCAGACCGCCGTCGCCGGTGCGGGCGACGGCCCGGCGCTGGAGTTCGGCGGCGCTGGAGGGCCGGTTGCAGACCATCACCTCCCGGGTGTCCTTCTCGTACCAGCGGAAGGCGGGCACGTCGTGGTTGGTGCCGTGCAGGATGCCGAGCTGGCTGGCGCCGGTCTGGCTGGACCAGTCGGTGCGCCACGGGGTGAGCCGGTGCGTGGGCCGGGGCCGGGCGGTACCGGCGGACGCGGGCGGCGGCGCGAGGCCCAGCCACTCGGCCACGGTGGGCATCAGCCCCTTCTCCGCGGCTGCCTCCAGCACGTCGTGGCCGACGCCGTCGAGCTGGAGGAAGACGGTGCCGGGTCCGGCGGGCCCCGGGCGGCCGACGGCGTGCCTGCGGCGGCGGTCGGCCAGGCGGTACAGGCGGCGCCGGTAGGCGTCGTCGTCCCGCACGGCGAGGGCGCCGCCGGTGGCGGAGGCGACGGCGGACATCACCGCGGCGACGACCACGGCGGTCTCGGGCGCGGCCGCGCCCTGGCCGGAGGGGTTGAGCCGCAGGGCGAGCAGGAGCAGGGAGCCGTTGAGGAAGAAGACGAGCAGGCCGAGGACGAGCGCCGGGACCAGCAGCAGGGCCCGCACCAGCAGCGGCCACACGAGCGAGGACAGCAGACCGAACGCGCCGGCGCCGAACGCCGCGGTCACGGCGATCTGCGTGGCGCTCTCATCGCTCTCGGACTGGAGCCGGAAGTCGGGCAGCGCGCCCGCGAGCACGAGCATGGTGAGGGTGGACACCGCCCACACGGCGAGCATCCGCCAGATGCCGCTCAGCACCCTCCGCCAACGACCACCGCCCACGTTCTGGCCACCTTTGCGTCACGATCCTGGGGTCAGCCTGTCATAGGGGGTGGGGGCGCCGG
>NZ_JARGEE010000749.1:0-2267 GCF_033794485.1 Streptomyces sp. MB09-02B | reverse complement strand
GGTGAGCAGGGGGAGGGCCTCGCCGACCGGCAGGCACAGGGCGGGGACGGTGCCCCGGCGGGCGCCGGAGCCGTGGGGCCGTACGACGGTGAGATCCTCGGCGGCGCCCGGAGGCGGGTCCGCGCCCGCCGGGTCCCAGAACGCGAACCTGCTGTGCCGGGGCAGCGGGGCGGGGAGGAACACGGCGGCCAGCCGGACGGGGACGGAGATCCCGGCAGATGCGAACGTCCCGGCAGATACGGACGCCCGCGCGGGTACGGCCGGGTCGGCCTCGGGAACAGCCATGTCCCGCATGCCTTCGGTCACCTCCCGCCCCTCGTCGGATGAGCCGTCTCCGGTCCGGCTCGGATCAGCCGCCTTCGACTCGATCAGCTGTCTCCGACTCTACGGGCGGGGTCTGACAACGGGCCGCGTCGAGCTGGCGCGGGCCCGCCCACGGCGGTGTCCGGGCAGGTCAGGGCACGGTTCGCGACACCACGTACACCATCGGATGGTCCGGGTTGGACCGGTTCACGACGATGTCGTGGGTGGGCTCGGGGTTCTTCTGGTCGTTCACGAGGCCGTACCAGGGGCCGGTGCCGGTGAAGTCCCAGCCGACGATCCCCCGGTCGCGGGCGGTGATCGCGGCCTTGTCCTCGACCAGGTCGCCGGTGCCGGTGCCGATCTGGTTGAGGAAGCTCTCCAGGCCCTCGTTGCTCGTGTAGAACTGCACGTAGAGACGGCTGGTCTTCCAGTTGTTCGTCTCGTAGTACGCGACGTGCTTGGAGTACGGCGGGATCGGCACCTGGTAGAGGCGTTGCTGGACCCGGGAGGGCCAGTGGGCGGTGAGGCCGGTCGCCGAGTACTTCTTCTCCTTGTCCTTGCCGCTGTCGCGGCTCTGGTTGGCGGAGATCACCAGATAGCCGGCCGGTACGCCGATGAGCAGCACGATGATCGCCAGGGTGATCGCCCGGCGGCGGATCATGTGGCGGCGGCCCTCGGCGGGCCGCTCCGGTTCCTCGGGGGAGGCGCCCTGGTGGGGCACCGCGGCGGTCACGCGGTGTCCTGGGTGGTGCGACGGGCCTCCACGTACCGTGCGTAGCGCTCGTACCGCTCCACCCGGCGGCGGTTGGCGCGGCGGAAGCGGCGGGCGACGAGTCTGGCGAGGTCGGCGGCGCCCACCATGCCGGCCTCGGGGCCCAGCTGGGCGCGGGCGATCCGGGCCTCGGGACGGTAGCCGCGGCCGGTGAGATGGCGGCGGAAGGCGTCCCGGGCCGGGCCGATCAGCAGGTCGTCGGCGGCCGAGACGCCGCCGCCGATGACGAAGCAGGACGGGTCGAGGGCGGCGGCGAGGTTGGCGATGCCGACGCCGAGCCACTGGCCGATGTCCTGGAGCAGCTCGATGCACATCGCGTCGCCCTCACGGGCCAGCTCGGTGATCATCGGCCCGGTGATGTCGCCGATGTTCCCCTTGACGTGCTCGATGATCCCGTACGCCACCGGGGAGTCGGCCGCCGCGAGTTCGCGGGCCTCTCTGACCAGGGCGTTCCCCGAGCTGTACTGCTCCCAGCAGCCCCGGTTGCCGCACGGGCAGCGGTGGCCGCCGGGCACGACCTGCATATGGCCGAACTCACCCGCGACCCCGAACTTGCCGCGCTTGACCTGGCCGTCCTCCAGGATCGCGCCGCCGATGCCGGTGCCGAGCGTGATCATGACCAGGTGGTCCTCGTCACGGCCGGCGCCGAAGCGCCACTCGGCCCAGGCGGCGGCGTTGGCGTCGTTGTCGACGAGGACGGGCACCGCGAGCCGGCCGGCGAGGCGGTCGCGCAGCGGTTCGTTCCGCCAGGACAGGTGGGGGGCGAACAGTACGCGGTTGCGGTCCGCGTCCACCCAGCCGGCGGCGCCGATGCCGACGGCGTGCACGTCGTGCCGGTCGGAGAGGTCCAGGACCAGTTCCGTGATGGTGTCCTCGACGACCTGGGGGCTCTTGGACTTGTCCGGGGTCTCCGTGCGGAGCTTCTCCAGGATGTTGCCGTCGGCGTCCACGACGCCCGCCATCACCTTCGTGCCGCCGATGTCGATGCCGACGGTGGGGACGCGGGGTGCCGTCAGGTGGGAGCGGCGCTCGCGCGTTCCCACGGTCCGCAGGACGGTGGCCCGCGCGGAGCCGCGGTGGGTGAAGTCGCGGTAAGTGCTCATCGGGCCGATTCTGCCTTAGCGCTCCGCTCGGTGCGGCGTGGGGGCGGGGGGCGCCGACGGTTGTTTTGCGGGTGCGGGTGAGTGGGGGC
>NZ_JARGEE010000748.1:0-2274 GCF_033794485.1 Streptomyces sp. MB09-02B | reverse complement strand
CCCCCACCCCACCCCCCCCGGCCGACGTCACAACGTCGCGCGGTCGGACGCGCCCGGCGCGCGCGCTGTCTCGTGCGCCTTTAGCTTGGCGGCATGGCCGATGAGACGGGTGGCGCCGCCGGGACGGGAAACGCCCCGTATCCCGAGGGCGTGCCCTGCTGGGTGGACGCCCAGTTGCCCGACGTCGAAGCGGGCAAGCGGTTCTACGGCGAACTCTTCGGGTGGACCTTCGAGGTGGCCCCCGGGGACGGCGCGCACGAGGTCTGGGCGCGCATCGAGGGCGCCCCGGTCGCCGCCCTCGCCCCCAAACCCGACGGCCGCCTCCCCACCGTGTGGACGGTCCACTTCGCGACCCCGGACGCGTTCGCCCTCACCGCCCGGATCGTCGCGGCCGGCGGTCAGGTGATCACCCCGCCCACCCCGGTCGGCGGTCTCGGTACCGCCGCGCTCGCCACGGACACGGAAAGCGCGGTCTTCGGCCTCTGGCAGGCCGCCGCGCACCCCGGCTTCGGGCGCCGCCACGAGCCCGGCACGTTCGCGTGGGCCGAGCTCTACACCCGCGACACCAAGGCGGCCAACTCCTTCTACGCGCATTTGTTCCACGAGGCCCTGTTCGGCCCGGGCGCCACCCCCGACTTCGGCCGCGCCACGCTCACGGACGTCTTCCCTGCGGAGATGCCGCCGCACTTCCTGGTCCACTTCGGCACCGAGGACTGCGAGGCCGCGCTCGGGACCGTCAGCCGGCTGGGCGGCCGGGTGCAGGTGCCGCCCTTCGACACCTCGTACGGAAATGTGGCGGTCGTCACGGACAATCAAGGGGCGTCGTTCGCGCTGCTGCAGCGGAAGGACGAGAACGGCTGGCGGGAGGCCCCGCAGGCGGCGGATCAGGCCGAACAGCGCCCGGACGAGCTGCGGCAGCAGGGGGACGACCAGCGCGAGGACGAGACACGGCCGACGGGGGAACACGCGGCCAACGGCCCGGAGAGCGGGCCTGACCAGCGGGAAGACCGCTGACGATCGGATCGCGCACGGTGGCCGGCCGCCCGGCGGCCCGGCCGCCGCGAGGGGGAGTGAAGGGGGCGCCCGGCGGGCAGACGTACGAGGTTGTGCGCCGGTGGTACGTCGTCCGCCGAACTGTCCCACCATCCGGGCTCCCACTTCCCGAGGTGCGGACAACGTGGTTTTGTCCTGAGACACCCCGATCCGCACCCGGGTTAGCAACCTGCCCCCGGTAGCAGGAAGAATCGGGGTGCGTGCCGCCATGGCGGTGCGGTGGTGAGACGCTGCACGGGGTCGCGCGCACAACGTGGGTGACGCGGTCCGTACGGGGAGGTGGCAGGGCAAGTGGTGGATCAGCTGACGCAGCACGATCCGCGGCGGATCGGGCCGTTCGAGGTGCTGGGACGGCTGGGGGCCGGCGGCATGGGGCTGGTCTATCTGGCGCGCTCCGCGTCGGGTCGGCGCGTGGCGATCAAGACGGTGCGGACGGAGCTCGCGGAGGACCAGCTCTTCCGGGTCCGTTTCACGCGTGAGGTCGAGGCGGCCCGCGCGGTGTCCGGTTTCTACACGGCCGCCGTGGTCGACGCCGACCCGCGCGCCGCCGTGCCGTGGCTGGCGACCGCGTACGTCCCCGCGCCCTCGCTCGAGGAGATAGTGAACGACTGCGGGCCCATGCCGGTCCAGGCCGTCCGCTGGTTCGCCGCGGGTGTGGCCGAAGCCCTCCAGTCCATCCACGGCGCCGGACTCGTCCACCGTGACCTGAAGCCCTCCAACGTGCTCGTCGTCGAGGACGGGCCGCGCGTGATCGACTTCGGTATCGCCTCCGGGGTATCGAACACGCGTCTGACGAT
Organism: Streptomyces sp. MB09-02B; assembly: GCF_033794485.1. NCBI lineage: Bacteria > Bacillati > Actinomycetota > Actinomycetes > Kitasatosporales > Streptomycetaceae > Streptomyces > Streptomyces sp. MB09-02B. Next base: position 424 of record NZ_JARGEE010000748.1, on the reverse strand, counting down.
GACGAACGTCGCCGTCGGGACGCCCGCGTACATGTCGCCCGAGCAGGCGAAGGACTCGCGGAGCGTGACCGGCGCGAGCGACGTCTTCTCGCTCGGCTCGATGCTCGTGTTCGCGGCCACCGGGCACGCGCCGTTCCACGGCGCCAACCCCGTCGAGACCGTGTTCATGCTGCTGCGGGAAGGACCGGACCTCTCCGGGCTCCCCGACGACCTGCGCCCCCTCATCGAGTCCTGTATGCAGATGGACCCGACCGCGCGCCCCAACCCCGCCGACCTCCAGGCGCAGCTCGCGCCCCACCTTTTCGGCTCCGGCTCGGACGACAGCGGTACGGCGTCGGCGTGGCTGCCCGAGAAGGCGGTCAGCCTGATCGAGACCCGCCGGGGCGGACGGCCCGCCCCCAAGCCCCAGCAGGCCTCCGGCGGC
>NZ_JARGEE010000747.1:0-2278 GCF_033794485.1 Streptomyces sp. MB09-02B | reverse complement strand
CCACAGGTCCGCCCCGCCCCCGTCGATCCCGAACCGGTTCCCCAACTGCCCGAAGACGGCCCCGTTGGTGGTGTAGGTGCGCCACCCGGAACCCAGCGCCCCCGCCTCGAAGAGCGTTCCGTCGAACCGCCCCTCGACCCGGCCCTCACCCTGGGGCCCGTACTTCACCGTGACCGTGTACGGCAGAGGCCGCAGCGGCCGGTCGAGCGGCGCGTCCGGCGCGTCCGCGCGCCAGCGCACCGTCCCCGAGCCCGCCGCCGGGACGCTCGCCAACGATGTCGGCCCCTCCGGCTCGGCCGTCCCGGCGAAGCCGTTGAGCGCGAAGTCCACCCGCCCGGTGGCCCGCAGCCCGTTGACGTTGCGCAGGACCGCCGACAGCCGTGCACGCCCGCCCGGCGGCAGCACCGGCGGCTCGGCCGTGACGGTCAGCGACCCCTGGTACGGCGCCCGCGCCAGCACGTCCCGCACCCGCACCGCCGTCCGGTAGGCGTCCCCCACCGGCCGCGACGGATAGTCCTTCAGCTCCCGGGTCCACGGTTCCTCGAACGCGAACCAGTCCACGGCCGCCGGAGCGGTCCCCGTGGCGAGCGCGTCCTCCAGCGTGTCCAGCCACTTCTGCCAGCGCGGGACGTAGAAGTCGGCCATCAGACCGTTCCACTCCCGGTTGCCGTACTCGTGCAGATTCCCCGTGTCGGACGTGGCCCGCCCGCCCCATACCGTGATCAGCACCTTCGCCGTCCGCTCGAACTCCGCCCGCTCGGCGTCGTTGGTGGCCATCGCCCGCGCGTCGTTCACCCACGGCCCGAGCAGGAACGCCGTGTTCGTCCCCGTCACCTCGTCCGACAGCCGCATCAGCCGCAGCCAGAGCGTGGACAGGGCACGGAAGGTCGCGAGATCACCCCGCCGGTAGGCCGCCCGCAGCTGCGGCAGGTACTGGCGGCTCCGGTGCGCGAGCGCCTGCCGGGCCACGTCCACCACGTCGTACCGGTACGCCGGATTGCGGCGCAGCCCGCCCGCCACGCCCAGCAGCCCGGCGAGGGCCGCGTCGAAGCGGCCCGGGTCGTACGTCAGGGTCCTCGGCGCGTACTCGGCGGCCCGGTCCGCCGCCAGGTCGGGTCGGGCGCAGAAGAGCGAGTCGTGCGGGTCGCTGCGCTCCACGGCCCGCTGCTGGTAGGCGGTGTCGTGCAGCGCCCGCCACGCCTTGCGGGCGCCGTCGTCGCGGCCGCCGTAGCGGAAGTCGGCGTACGAGGAGAACCAGGCGGCCCGGTCGATCTTCTTCGGGGTCCAGGCCAGTTCGGAGAAGAGCTCGAAGGCCGCCGGGTCGCGGTCGGTGGCCTCCGGCATGAACGCCGTACCGACGAGCGCGCTGTCCGCCTTGTCCCGCCAGGCGAAGAACTTGTCGTTCCACAGGTGCGCGCGGGCCCCGATGGTCGTCCGGCCGCCGAAGTTCGGGATCGTGCCGAAGCAGTACGGGGTGCCGCCCCAGTCGCGTTCACGGTTCGTGACGCTGTTGTAGCGGTCGGAGACACCGTCCACGATCAGCATCTTCGACCGGTCGATGGCGTCCAGGAGTTCGGGCAGCGGGTTCTCCTGCCAGCCGAGGATCACCCAGGTGGCTCCGGGACGGGCCTCCTGGAGGGCGCGCTCCACGCCCTGGGCCGCGTCCGGCACCGGCACGTCACCGGCGGTGCCGCCCTCGTGCAGCAGGTCCATCTTGAAGAGGGACGCCTCGCCGTACACGTCCTGCAGGTGGCCGTAGAAGGAGGCGGCGACCCGGGCGAAGGTGTCGGTGCGCGGGTCGAGCCAGTCGGGGCGCTCGAAGCCGTGCCAGATGCCCTGGGGGACGACGTGCGCGTCACCGCCGTTGCGTGCCACGAACTCCTTCGGCACGTGCCCGTAGTAGCCGGGCAGCACCGGGGACATGCCCAGTTCGCGCAGCCGGTCGGCGATCCGCCGGCCCAGGGCGGCCCGGCGGGCGATCAGCTCGGGGGAGAGAGGGCCGCCGTAGCCGGAGAGGTTCTGCAGCAGCCACCAGGGCTGGTGCGAGGGCGCGGGCAGCCAGGCCCGGGACTCCTCGTCGGAGTAGCCGAAGTCCTTCAGCAGCCGGTGGTAGACGGCCTCCATCCCCGCGATGACCAGCACCTCGTTGCACCCGTGCGCCGCCAGCAGGTCGATCTGGTGCTCCCAGTACGACCAGTCCGCGTACGGGGCGGTGTAGCCGTCGTTGGTGTCGTTGAGCGCGAAACGGTGGGGGAGGGCGGTGGATCTCTCCAGGGGG
>NZ_JARGEE010000746.1:0-2280 GCF_033794485.1 Streptomyces sp. MB09-02B | reverse complement strand
GTTGTGTTCCTTTCTTATGTTTTTTTTTTTTTTCAACCGAAGGACGCCATCGGGGTTTTTGCCCTGTCCCGGGGGCCCGGGATGGGGTTTAGGGACAGACCCGGTGGAGCAGGGGTGACGCGGGCGGGTCGTCCGGCGGCGCGTCATGGGCGCCGAGCGCGGAGTCGAGCAGGTCGACCGTGACGAGGTCGGCGAAGTGCTCGGTGGCGAAGTCGGCCAGCTCCTGCGTGGTGCGGGCGATGTCCAACGTGGTGCCGATGCGGACGCTCGACTCGTTCACCATGGACAGCCGCCAGCGCAGCCGCCGGTCCCGCTCCTCCTCGTAGGCCACGACGCCCTGCTCGGAGGTACGGTCCACGTACCCGGTCGCCGTCAGGATCAGGCTGCGCGCGGCCTCGCTGATCAGGGCCGCGTCGTCGGTGCACCGGGGCATCTCCGCGAGCAGGTGGTCGAGGATGATGCCCTGTCCGAGCCGGAAGGCCCGCAGGACCGCGCTCACGGGGACACCGTGCCGGGCGACACGGCGTACGCGCTCCAGTTCGGCGGACGGTACCTCGATGCCGGCCGGGTCGACGCCGTACCGCAGGGCCGACAGCACCGCCACGACGTGCTGGGCGACGTTGTCCGAGGCCATCGCGTCGGGGTGCGCCCACAGCTCGGGCATCTCCCGGCGCAGGCATCGCTCCACCTCGGCGGTCAGCTCGTCCGCTCGGGGGACGAGCTCACGCGCGACACGGGCCACGAGACCGTCAGCCGTGGAGTCCACAGTCACGACGGTACGCCGAACCACCGCCCACGCCCCACCGCGCACCCGCCGTCCCACCGGTCCGCGTCGTTCCGCCCACCCCACCGACGCATGTCGTCCCGCGCGCCCCGGCCGCCCGGAGTGGTCCTCCTCGCTGCTCCTCACCCGGGTCCGGTTATTGTGACGAGGCGAATCGAACGTACGGCGGAGGGCACGTGGTGTCGGAGGACGTAGGGCGGCTCGTCGCCGGGCGCTACCGGCTCACGGAGCAGATAGGCCGCGGCGGCATGGGCACGGTGTGGCGGGCCGGGGACGAGGTCCTCGACCGCCAGGTCGCGCTGAAGCGCCTGCACGTGCAGCCGCATCTGTCGCCCGACGACCTCGTCACCCTGTACGAGCGCACGCGCCGCGAGGCCCGCAGCGCGGCCCGGATCGCGCACCCGAACGTGATCGTCGTCCACGACGTGGTGGACGACCACCTGGACACCCACGCGGGCGGCCCCGTGGACGGTGGCCTGAACGGCGCCGGGGGCGGCTCCGGTGACGGCCGGCCCTGCATCGTCATGGAGTACGTCCCGGCGCCCACGCTCGCCGACCTCCTCACCGACGGCCGGACCCTGCCGCCCGACGAGGCGGCCCGCATCGGTCTGGGCATGGTCGCCGCGCTGCGCGCCGCGCACGCCGCCGGTGTCCTGCACCGCGACGTCAAACCCGGCAACGTCCTGCTCGGCGCCGAGGGCCGGGTGGTCCTCACCGACTTCGGCATCGCGATGACGGCGGACGCCTCGACCCTCACCAAGACCGGTGAGATGGTCGGCTCCATCCACTACATGGCCCCGGAGCGCATCCGCGGGCAGAAGCCGGGCCCCGCCTCGGACCTGTGGGCCCTGGGCGCGACCCTCTACCAGGCGGTCGAGGGCCGGCCGCCGTTCCGCCGCCTCACCGCCATGGAGGCCGCGTACGCCATCGCCGTGGATCCCCTGGAGCCGCTGAAGCAGGGCGGCGCCCTGGAGCCCCTCGTCGTGGCCCTCCTGGCCAAGGACCCCAGCGACCGGCCCACCACCGAACAGACGGAGCGGGCACTGCGCGCCGTGGTCTCCGGCCAGTCGACCGTCGCCCTGCCCATGCCGGCACCGGACCCGATGCCTTCGCCGCAGGCCGGAGGCCCGGCCGGCGGGAGCACGCGCTCGTACGACAGCAGTGCGACCGGCGGTGGCGCGGTCGACGGTGGCGCGGTCGGGGTCGACACCTCTGGTGGCGGGATCGGCGGTCGGCATACGGGCCAGGGCGTGCCCCCAGCCGGGCACGGGAACCCCTCGGACGGCGGACGGCCGGGGCCCGGCGGCCGCGGGAAGCGACGGCTCCTCGTCCCGGTCGCCGTCGCGGTGACCGTGGCCGCGACGGTCGCCGGCGCCGCGCTCTACCTGGTGTCGAACCCCTCCGGGGAACCCACATCCCCGAAGGGTAATTGATCTTGGTGTTGGCCTCGATGTCCTCGAAGTGGGCCTCGGGGTGCGAGCCGGCGGCCGTCTGGG
>NZ_JARGEE010000745.1:0-2301 GCF_033794485.1 Streptomyces sp. MB09-02B | reverse complement strand
CTGCGGGGGGTTGCGGGTGGGTCTTGCGGAGGTCGGTGACCGCGCGGGAAGCGGGAGGCCGGGAGTGGGGGCGCGGGGCGAGCCGGGAGCGGGGTCGCCGGGCGGTCGTAGGACTCACGGCCGATCGCGGTCCGGCCAAAACTCGGTGGGCGTTGTCAGTGGCGATCCGTAGGCTCGCTGCTGATGCCCACGACACGTGCAACCGCAGAGGAACCCGACCGGACCGAGGAACCAGGGGCGGCCTCCGAACCCGCGGAGCCCGAGCGGGCCGAGACGCCCGCGAAGGCGTCGGGGCGCTCCACCGTACGTACGCTGCTGCGGCTGTGGCCGTACGTACGGCCCGTCCGGGTGCGGCTGTCCGTCGCCGCGCTGGTCGCGATCGTCGCCTCCCTCGTGGGCCTGTTCATCCCGCTCGTCCTGAAGTGGATGGTGGACGGCCCGATCGCCGACCGGGACCCGGCGGGCGTGTGGCTCGGCGCGCTGTACCTGCTGCTGCTCGGGCTCGCCGAGGCCCTGCTTTTCGGCCTGCGGCGCTGGCTCGTGGCGCGGCCCCTCGCGGGGGTCGAGGCGTCGATGCGCGCGGATCTCTACCGCCATCTGCAACGCCTCCCGGTCGCCTTCCACGACCGCTGGGCCTCCGGTCAGCTCCTGTCGCGCGGGACGACCGATCTGATGCTGCTGCGGATGTTCCTCGCCTTCCCTCTGACGTTCCTGCTGGTCAACGCGGTGACCATCGTCGTCGGCGTGATCATCATGCTCGTCCAGGACTGGACACTGGGGCTCGTCATCCTGGGGCCGGTCGTTCCGGTGATCGTGACCTGCGTCGTCTTCGAGAGGAAGTACAACGCCGTCGCGCGCCTCGCGCAGGACCAGGTCGGCGACCTGACGACGGTCGTCGAGGAGAGCGTGCTCGGGATCCGCATCATCAAGGGGTTCGGACGGCACCGCAGCCAGGCGCGCGCGTTCCGTGAGCTGTCCCGGACGCTGCGCGGCACGGAGCTGCGCAAGGCTCGCCTCCTGTCGGCGATCTGGGGCGTCATCATCACGCTCCCCGAGATCGCGATCGGCGCGGCGCTCGTCCTCGGTGTCGTCCAGGTCGCCGACGGAGTGCTGTCGGCGGGCACCCTGGTCGCCTTCCTGTCCACCGCGCTCGCGCTGCGCTGGCCCGTCGACTCCATCGGTTTCCTCCTGGCGATGAGCCAGGAGGCGGCGACGGCGACGGAACGGTACTTCGAGGTGATGGACGAGAAGCCGGAGTCGTCGACGGCACCTGCCGGCGCGCGGCGCCCCCTCCACGACAGCGCCACCGGCACCGGCACCGGTACCGCGCAACAGGGCGGCCTCCGCTTCCACGACGTCACCTTCCGCTACCCCGACGCCGCCCCCGGCAGCGCCCCCACCCTCGACCGCATCGACCTGCACATCCGGCCGGGCGAGTCGATGGCCCTGGTCGGCGCCACCGGTTCCGGCAAGACCACCCTCACCGCCCTCGTCCCCCGCCTGCACGAGGTGACGTCCGGCCGCATCACGCTGGACGGCCACGACATCACCGAGATGGACCGGGACACGCTGCGCGCCCTGGTCGCCGTGGCCTTCGAGGAACCCACCCTGTTCTCCGCCACCGTCGGCGAGAACGTCCTGATGGGCGCCCCACCGGACGCGGGCGAACCCGAGCTGGACCGTGCCCTGGCCATCGCCCAGGCGGAGTTCGCGCACGCCCTCCCGCAGGGCACGGCCACCCAGGTGGGCGAGCAGGGCCTCAGCCTCTCCGGCGGCCAGCGGCAGCGTCTGGCCCTCGCCCGGGCGGTGGTCGGCAGACCCCGTTTCCTCGTCCTCGACGACCCGCTGTCGGCGCTGGACGTGCACACGGAGGCCGCGGTGGAGGCCGCGCTGCGCCGGGTGCTCGCGGAGACGACCGCGCTGATCGTGGCGCACCGCCCGTCGACCGTGCTGCTCGCCGACCGGGTCGCCCTCCTCTCCGACGGCCGGGTCACGGCCGTGGGCACCCACCAGGAACTGCTGCGCACCAACACCGAGTACGCCCATCTGATGTCCGGCACCGAGGAGGACGAGCGATGACGGCGCCCCTGACCACCGCGCCGAACAAGGAACCGAACGAGGAACCGAACGGGGAGCCGAACGGGGCGGACCCCACGTCGAGCGAGAAGCCGAACGGCGCGTCGGACGGGCGGCCGGCGGGCCGACCGGGCGCGGCGACGTCCCTGGAGAAGGCGCCCGACGGCCCCCGCGCCACCCCGCCTAACTATAAAACAACACGCACCATACACAAAAAAAACCATA
>NZ_JARGEE010000744.1:0-2309 GCF_033794485.1 Streptomyces sp. MB09-02B | reverse complement strand
CCCTTGCCCCGCGGCTTCCCGCCCCGCGCGGACCGCTGCGCGACGAACGCCCCGGCCAGCACCACCAGCCCGCCGACGAGCTGTGCCGCCCCCAGGTGCTCGCCCAGCAGCATCCATGCGAGCGCCGTCGCCACCACCGCCTCCAGGCACCCCAGGACCCCCGCCACCTGCGGAGACAGCCACCGCACGGCCATCACCCCGGTCCCGTAGGCGAGGACCGTGGCGATCAGCACCACCCACCCGAGCAGCAGCCACGCCGGTACGGCGGTCCCGTTCATCCACGCGACACCGCCGAGCACCTCCCACTGCATCCCCCACGGCCGGGACACCACCGTGAGCGCCACAGCTCCCACCAGCAGTCCGTAGGCGATGACACCGAGCGGGTCCGGCGCCTCGGCCCCCGCCTCGCTCCCCTGGTCGGACAGCACGAAGTACCCGGCCTGGCAACAGGCGGCCCCGAGCGCGAGCAGCAGTCCCAGCGGATCAAAACTCAGCCCCGACCAGATCTCGACGACACAGGCGAGGCCGCCGACCGCGAGCACGACCCCGACCGCCGCGGCGCGCGTCACCGGTCGTCGCTGCACGAAGCGCACCCATCCGAGAACAAGGGCGGGCCCGAGGTACTCCACGAGGAGGGCGACTCCGACGGGGATACGGGAGATCGACGCGAAGTAGAAGGCCTGCACACCGGCCACGGCGAAGAGCCCGAAGCCGACGAGCAGCGCGGGCCGCCGCCGCACCAGGTCCCGGTGCCGGACGGCCAACGGCAGCATCACCAGAGCGGCGCCCACGACCCGTAGCCACACCACGTGCAACGGGTCGAGCCCCGCCTCGATGAGCGGTTTGGCCGCCGTGCCGGATCCACCGAAGGCGACGGCGGACACGAGCGCGAGCACCAGCCCGACACTCCGACCGCGTTGTCCGTGACTCTCGTGAGACGTATGCACCGGCACATGATGACAGGCGCCGACAGGAGCGTCATCCCCGTTGACACCTGTCTCACCGACTGGACCGCAGGCGGGCGCGGCGTCAGAGGGCCTCGCCCGAACGCACGACCCGCCGCGCCACGGCACCGATGTCGACACCCACGGTGCCCAGCACCTCCACCGCCCGCGACCCGGTGGCCGCGACCAGCACGGCGAGCAGATCCACGCCGTGGGCCACCCGCTCACCCCGCGCCAGGGCACGGTCGTACGCCTGGCTCATCGCGCGGGCCGCGACCGGCGACCAGCCGGCCGTGCCCGGCGCCCCCGGGACGACTCCCGCGTCCTCGACGCCGATCTGCCAGCGCAGTCCGTAGCCGATGCTGCGCTGCACCAGATAGCCGAGCAGCCGGGCGACCTGTGGCCCGTCGAAGACGGCGCGGACGTCGGGGTCGGACTCCAGGAGCGCGTGCAGCAGATGGGCGGTGTCGATCTGCCGGTCCCCGTCCCGGAGGGCCCGTCTGCGCGCAGCGGCGATCACCGAGGTCAGCTCGTCCGTGAGCCTGCCCTCGATCTCCACGTGGTCCGGACGATGGTCTACGGCCGACTGCCGGGGAATGGGGGGTCGCACGCCCTCCACCCCATCAGTCCCACCACCCCCGGGACATCCACGACAGGAAGCATCTTCGTGTCCCACACAGGTTGCGTAGGGAGGACCCGCCCCTCCTCCCTACGGATGAGATCCGGCGATCACGCCCCAGGGGCTGATGGCGGGCACGCTCAAGGACTCCGCCACGGCCGCGCTCGACGAGTCCCTGCGCAAGCCGGGCGCACTCGTCGTCTGCCCGAAGCCCCTCCCCGCCACCCGCGCCCCGGCACACGGGAGTGCCCCTCGGAATCCTCCGAGGGGCACTCCCGCACCTCACCCACTCACCGCTGTCAGCCCTTCACCACTGTCAGCCCTCGTCGGCGAGGATCAGGTAAAGCTTCTTGCGGGCTTCGTTGATCACCGCCAGCGCCTTGTCGCGCTGATCCTTGTCGCCGGTCTTCCAGACCTGGCCGAACGCCTCCATCAGACCGAAGCCGGCCTGCCGGATCTCGCTCAGCGCCTCCCAGTCGACCCCGCGCGAGGCCTCTTCCCAAGGAGCCTCGGGCCCCTCGTCGGCCGCGGTGCGACCGGCCTCGGTGAGCGAGAACAGCTTCTTGCCACCCTCGGTCGCGCTGGCGATCAGCCCCTCGTCCTCCAACATCTGGAGGGTGGGGTACACCGAGCCGGGGCTGGGCTTCCACGCCCCGCCACTGCGCTCGGCGATCTCCTGGATCATCTCGTAGCCGTGCATGGGCCTGTCCTTGAGGAGGGCCAGGATCGAGGCACGCACATCGCCC